>NZ_JBUZNP010000010.1:0-81088 GCF_055326215.1 Tessaracoccus pujii
CCGACGCATCGGTGAGGAACACACCGTGAAGGTGTGCCACCTGCACCAACTGTTGCTGGAACTGATCCCGGGCGGGGCGAAGAAGGACCTCTCCGCCGCCCAGGCCCGCCGACTCCTGAACGCCGTGCAACCATCCGACCTTGTCAGCGTCACCCGCAAGAGGGTCGCGATGGAACTGGTCGAAGACCTCGAGCGGATCTACCAGCGGAAGAAGGACGCGAACAAGGAACTGGTGGCCCTGGTCAAGGCCACCGGCACCGGGCTGCTCGACCTGCACGGCATCGGCCCCTCCGGCGCGGCCCGGCTCCTGGTCGAGGTCGGTGACATCACCCGGTTCCCCGACAAGGCCCATTTCGCGTCCTGGACCGGGACCGCGCCGATCGAGGCCTCCTCCGGTGACCACGTCCGGCACCGGCTCTCCCGCGGCGGGAACCGCCAAATCAACCGGGTCCTGCACCTCATGGCCACCGTCCAGCTCCGCAACCCCACCGAAGGCCGCGCCTACTACGACCGCAAGAAAGCCGACGGGAAGACCTCCATGGAAGCGATGCGCTGCCTGAAACGACGGCTCTCCGACATCGTCTACCACAGCATGCTCACCGACTACCTCACGCTGCAGGCGACGGGCCCGGGAGGACACCGGGGAACGACACTGACATCCAGCGCGGCCGACTCACATCCCCACACCGGCTCTTCGGATCAGTCACTTCCCGGACCCGTCACCCACCAGCCTAAGACACCCCAACCCGCCACCGCCTGACCACCGACAACAAGACCGGCCGGCATGCTCACACCGCCGCCGGTTCCTCCACGGCTGCCCACCTGCCGGAGCGCAGGCGCGGTCAAGATGGAGCCCCCCACCGGAGGAACGATCTTGACCGCGCCGAGCACCGGCACACCATCAACAGCGGAGGAACCGAAAGAGCTCCATCCGGACCTTGACACAGAAGGGAGCCTCCTGCGGAGGCTGCATGAGCCGGACACGGCTCTCGGTCAAGGGCCACGAGCCGCACACGGCATTCAACACGAGGCTGAGCCGATGTCAGCGCTGCCATCCCCATGAGAGCCAGATCAGGCTCATCGAGTGTCGGCGAGAGCCGTGTCCGGCTCAACCCCACACCAGGCCCGGGCCGACGCCGAGCGCGACACCGGCATGGGTCGGAGTAGCCTGGCGGCACGACCGACGAGGAGACACCGATGGGCCTGATGGAACACGCGATCTGGTGGCAGGTCTACCCCCTCGGGGCGACGGGCGCTCCCATCCGTGGGGAGCACGGTGAGCCGGCCCACCGGCTCACGCGGCTGGAGGCGTGGCTGGACTACCTCGTCGAGCTCGGCTGCAACGGGCTCCTGCTCGGACCGGTCTTCGAGTCCGTCTCCCACGGCTACGACACCCTGGACCACTTCCGCATCGACCCCCGGCTCGGCGACGACGCGGACTTCGACCGGCTCATCGCCGAGGGCCGCGCCCGGGGCATCCACCTCATGCTCGACGGCGTGTTCAACCACGTGGCCCGCGAGCACCGCCTCGTCACCGAGCGGCCCGAGCTGATCCGCCACCGAGACGGCCACCCCCAGGGCTGGGAGGGACACGAGTCCCTCGTTGAGCTCGACCACGACAACCCCGCCGTCCTGGATCTGGTGTCCGACGCGATGCTGCACTGGCTGCGCCGAGGCATCGCCGGGTGGCGCCTCGATGTGGCCTACGCCGTGCCCACCCGCTTCTGGCGCGACGTCGCGGCCCGCGTCCGCGCCGAGTTCCCCGACGCTGTGCTCCTGGGTGAGGTCATTCACGGTGACTACGCGGGCTTCATCCGCGAGTCCACGCTGTCCTCGGTGACCCAGTACGAGCTCTGGAAGGCGGTCTGGAGCTCCTTCAAGGACGCCAACCTCTGGGAACTGGCCCACGCCCTCGAGCGTCACGCGGGGTTCTGCGGCGAGTTCCTGCCGCAGATCTTCGTGGGTAACCACGACGTCACCCGGATCGCCACGATCCTCGGCGCCCCGCGGGCCGCGCTCGCCGCGACCGTGCTGATGACATTGCCCGGCATGCCCAGCATCTACTACGGGGACGAGCAGGGCTTCACCGGCACCAAGACCGAGGCGTGGCACGGCGACGACGAGGTTCGCCCGCCGCTGCCGGCCTCGCCGGCGGAGTTGTCGCCGCTGGGGGAGAGCATGCACCGCACCTACCAGTCGGCCATCGCGTTCCGTCGCCGCCACCCCTGGCTGGCGGGCTCGTCGGTAGAGGTGCTCCAGCGCGACAACACCGCCCTCACCTATCGCTGCCACGGGGGCGCCGAGGAGGCCGAATTCCGTCTGGACCTCGCGGCGGCGTCGCTCACGGTCAGGCAGGGCGACGCGGTGACCGTCCTCGCGTGATGTTTCGAGCAGGTAACAATCTATTTACGCTCGTTCGCGGGGCCTGATATCGGTTTGCCCGCGGAATGCCGCCCGCATACTGTTTCCACGCTACGGCCCGGCCGCAGCGTGTCCTGGAAGTGACCGAGGAGGACCAGCAGATGGCTCAGAGCGTGTTCCCGCACCGCGAGAAGGTGGGTCTGTACGACCCCTCCTACGAGCACGACGCCTGCGGTGTGGCCTTCGTCGCCCATCTCGACGGCGTGCCCCGGCACCAGATCGTCTCGCAGGGTCTTGAGGCGCTGCGCAACCTGGACCACCGTGGTGCCACCGGCGCGGACGAGGCCGCCGGTGACGGCGCTGGCATCCTGATCCAGGTTCCGGACCGCTTCCTCAGGGGTGTCGTCGACGCGCTGCTCCCGGACGCCGGGGAGTACGCCGTCGGCATGGCCTTCCTCCCCGTCGACGACCAGGCCCGGGCCGAGGCCAAGGCGGCCATCGAGGCCCTCGCCGACGAGGTCGAGCTGGACGTCATCGCGTGGCGCGAGGTGCCCGTCGAGACCGCCACGCTCTCGCCGATCTCCATCGGGGCCATGCCGCACTTCGAACACCTCGTCGTGGCCGGCCGCGAGGGCCAGGAAGGCATCGAGCTGGACCGCGCCACCTACGTGCTGCGCCGCCGCGTCCAGCACGAGGTGGGCGTGTATTTCGCGTCGCTCTCCTCGCGCACGCTGGTCTACAAGGGCATGCTCACCACCGCCCAGCTGGAGGAGGTGTTCCCGGAGCTGCACGACGAGCGGATCGAATCGGCGCTGGCCCTGGTCCACTCACGATTCTCCACCAACACGTTCCCCGCGTGGGAGCTGGCGCACCCCTACCGGATGATCGCCCACAACGGCGAGATCAACACCGTGCGCGGCAACCGCAACTGGATGCGGGCCCGCGAGGCACTGCTCACGTCGGACAAGTTCCCCGGCAACCTGGAGAAGCTCTTCCCGATCTGCACCCCCGACGGCTCGGACTCGGCGTCGTTCGACGAGGTGCTGGAGTTGCTGCACCTCGGCGGCCGCTCGCTGCCCCACGCGGTGCTCATGATGATCCCGGAGGCCTGGGAGGGCCACGCGGAGATGGATCCCGAGCGTCGCGCGTTCTACGAGTACCACTCGATGATCATGGAGCCCTGGGACGGCCCCGCCTGCATGACCTTCACCGACGGCACCATCATCGGCGGCTGCCTGGACCGCAACGGCCTGCGCCCCGGGCGCTTCTGGGAGACCGCCGACGGCCTGGTGGTGTTCGCCTCCGAGGCCGGTGTCCTTCCCATCGAGGCCGGTGACGTGGTGCGCAAGGGACGGCTCCAGCCGGGCCGCATGCTGCTGCTGGACCTGGAGAAGCACACCATCGAATCCGACGAGGCGGTCAAGGGCGCGCTTGCCGCTGAGCACCCCTACGGCCAGTGGGTGTCCGAGAACAAGATCGAGCTCGACCAGCTCCCCAGCCGCGCGCACATCGTCCACTCGCACGCCTCCGTGATCCGCAGGCAGCAGGTGTTCGGCTACACCGAGGAGGAGCTGCGGCTCATCATCGCGCCGATGGCCAACGCCGGAGCCGAGCCGATCGGCTCGATGGGCACCGACTCCCCGATCGCGGTCCTCAGCAGCAGGCCCCGGCTGATCTTCGACTACTTCAAGCAGCTGTTCGCGCAGGTGACCAATCCGCCGCTCGACGCCATCCGCGAGGAGCTCGTCACGTCGCTGACCACCAAGATCGGCCCCGAGCGCAACCTCCTCGAGCCCACGCCCGAGGCTGCGCGCCAGATCACCATGAACCGGCCCATCCTGGACTCGGAGCAGCTGGCCAAGATCGTGCGCCTCAACCAGGACGGTGAGCTGCCCGGCTACGGCACCCACGTGGTCCGCGGCCTCTACAAGGTGGCCGGCGGGGGCCGCGCCCTGGAGAAGAAGATCGACGAGATCTGCCAGGAGGTCTCCGCGGCGATCCGCGGCGGCGCCCGCGCGATCGTGCTGTCGGACCGGCACTCCACCGCCCAGCTGGCGCCCATCCCGTCGTTGCTCCTGACCGCGGCCGTGCACCACCACCTGGTGAGGGAGAAGACCCGCACGCAGGTGGGCCTCGTCGTGGAGGCCGGCGACGTCCGCGAGGTGCACCACATGGCGCTGCTCATCGGCTTCGGCGCCGCCGCCATCAACCCGTACCTGGTGTTCGAGACCGCCGAGGACCTGGCACGGCGCGAGATGTACGTCGACGTGTCGCCGGAGAAGGCCATCGCCAACGTCGCCAAGGCGCTGTCGAAGGGCGTGCTCAAGGTGATGAGCAAGATGGGCGTGTCCACCATCGCCTCCTACACCGGCGCGCAGATCTTCGAATGCGTCGGCCTCAGCCAGGACGTCGTGGACCGCTACTTCACCGGCACCACCAGCCGCCTGGGCGGCCTCGGGCTGGGCGAGCTGGCCGACGAGATCAAGGCGCGCCACACCACGGCCTACCCCAGCGACGGCATCCCCCTGGCGCACCGAAACCTGCTGGTGGGCGGCGAGTACCAGTGGCGCCGCGAGGGCGAGCCGCACCTCTTCGACCCGGAGACGGTCTTCCGCCTCCAGCACGCCACCTCCACCGGCGACTACGCGATGTTCAAGCGCTACACCTCGCTGGTCGACGACAACTCGTCGCGCATCATGACGCTGCGCTCCCTCATGGGCTTCAAGCCGGCGCAGCCGATCAGCATCGACGAGGTGGAATCGGTCGAGAGCATCGTCCAGCGGTTCTCCACGGGCGCGATGAGCTACGGCTCCATCTCCATGGAGGCGCATCAGACGCTCGCCGTGGCGATGAACCGCATCGGCGCCAAGTCCAACACCGGCGAGGGAGGCGAGGACCCGGAGCGGCTGCACGACCCGTCGCGCCGTTCCGCCATCAAGCAGGTGGCCTCCGGCCGCTTCGGCGTCACGTCGGAATACCTCACCTACGCCGATGACATCCAGATCAAGATGGCGCAGGGCGCCAAGCCGGGCGAGGGCGGGCAGCTGCCCGGCCCCAAGGTGTATCCGTGGGTGGCGAAGACGCGCCACTCGACGCCCGGCGTGGGCCTCATCTCCCCGCCGCCCCACCACGACATCTACTCCATCGAGGACCTCAAGCAGCTGATCCACGACCTGAAGTGCGCCAACCCGTCGGCGCGGGTGCACGTCAAGCTGGTCTCCGAGATCGGCGTCGGGACGGTCGCGGCGGGCGTCAGCAAGGCCAAGGCCGACGTGGTGCTGATCTCGGGCCACGACGGTGGCACGGGCGCGGCGCCGCTCACCTCGGTCAAGCACGCCGGCGCCCCGTGGGAACTGGGCCTGGCCGAGACGCAGCAGACGCTGCTGCTCAACGGCCTCAGGGACCGGATCGTCGTGCAGTGCGACGGACAGCTCAAGACGGGGCGCGACGTCATCGTCGCCGCCCTCCTGGGCGCCGAGGAGTTCGGCTTCGCCACGGCCCCGCTGGTGGTCTCCGGCTGCATCATGATGCGCGTGTGCCACAAGGACACCTGTCCGGTGGGCGTCGCGACGCAGAATCCCGAGCTGCGCGGCAAGTTCCACGGCGACCCGGACCACGTGGTCAACTTCTTCATGTTCATGGCCCAGGAGGTCCGCGAGCTGCTGGCCCAGCTGGGCCTGCGCTCCATCGAGGAGGCGGTCGGCCGCGTGGACCTGCTCGACGTGGGCAAGGCGGTGGGCCACTGGAAGACCCACGGGCTCAATCTTGGCCCCGTCCTGGCGGAGATCGACGTGCCCGAAGGCACCCCCCGGCACTGCACCACCACGCAGGACCACGGCCTCGACGCCAAGCTGGACGTGGAGCTGATCCGCCTCGCGGAGCCCGCGCTGAGCCGCGGCGAGCAGGTGCGCCACTCGCTCACCGTGCGCAACGTGGACCGCACCGTCGGCACGATGCTCGGGCATGAGGTCACCAAGGCCACGGACGGGCGCGGACTGGACGCCGGCACCATCGAGTTCACGCTCACCGGCACCGGTGGGCAGAGCTTCGGCGCCTTCCTTCCCCGCGGCATCACCCTGCGCCTCATCGGCGACTCGAACGACTACTTCGGCAAGGGGCTCTCGGGCGGCCGGCTCGTCGTCACCCCGCCGTCGGAGTCGAGCTTCGACCCGGCCGAGCAGATCGTGGCCGGCAACGTCATCGGCTACGGCGCCACCTCGGGGGCCATGTTCCTCCGAGGACTCGTGGGCGAGCGGTTCTGCGTGCGCAACTCCGGGGCCACCGCCGTCGTCGAGGGCGTGGGAGACCACGGCTGCGAGTACATGACCGGCGGCGAGGTCCTCGTCCTCGGCCCCACCGGGCGCAACTTCGCCGCGGGCATGTCCGGCGGCGTGGCGTGGGTGCTGGACCTCCACCCGCTGCGTCTCAACACCGAACTGGCGGACCCCGTCGACCCCACGGACGCCGACATCGCCCGCATCCGGGCCCTCCTGGGCGAGCACCGGGCCGAAACCGGATCGCTGGTGGCCGACGAACTCCTGCAGCTCGGCGACGAGGACCTGCGGCTGCGGTTCACCAAGGTCCAGCCCCGCGATTTCGCCCGCATCATGGCCGTCCAGGCCCAGTCCGTCGCCGACGGGCTCACCGTCGAGGAAACCACCACACTGATGATGGAGGCCGCTCATGGCTGATCCCAAAGGATTCATGACCACTCCCCGCCAGGTGGCGGATCGCCGCCCGGTGGAGGAGCGCGTGCACGACTGGAAGGAGGTCTACCCGGGCAGCCCAGGCCGGGCCCTCCTGCCGATCATCTCGGCCCAGGCCGGGCGCTGCATGGACTGCGGCATCCCGTTCTGCCACAACGGCTGCCCGCTGGGCAACCTCATCCCTGAATGGAACGACCTCGTCTGGCGCGACGAGTGGCAGGCCGCGCTGGACCGGCTGCACGCCACCAACAACTTCCCGGAGTTCACCGGACGCCTGTGCCCGGCGCCGTGCGAGACCGCCTGTGTGGTGGCCATCAACATGGACCCGGTGACCATCAAGAACGTCGAGGTGGCCATCATCGACAAGGCGTGGGAGGACTCCCGCGTCGTGCCGCAACAGCCCGAGTGGCACACCGCCAAGACGGTGGCCGTGGTCGGCTCCGGCCCCGCGGGCCTCGCGGCGGCCCAGCAGCTCACACGGGCCGGACACACCGTCGTGGTCTACGAGCGGGCCGACGCCATCGGCGGCCTGCTGCGCTACGGCATCCCCGAGTTCAAGATGGAGAAGGCCGTCCTCAACCGCCGGCTCAAGCAGATGGTGCTGGAGGGCACCCAGTTCAAGACCGGCGTCGAGATCGGCGTCGACCTCACCGGCCGCGAGCTTCTGGAACGCTACGAGGCGGTGGTGCTGGCCATCGGTTCGACGGTGCCGCGCGACCTCCCCGTCCCGGGGCGCGAGCTGGCCGGGATCCATCAGGCCATGGAGTTCCTTCCCCAGGCCAACCGGCGCGCGCTGGGCGAGGACGTGCCGGACCAGATCACCGCCGAGGGCAGGGACGTGGTCATCATCGGCGGCGGCGACACCGGCGCCGACTGCCTCGGCACCTCCATCCGGCAGGGCGCGCGCTCCATCACGCAGCTGGAGATCATGCCCACACCCCCCGAGACCCGTCCGCACGGACAGCCGTGGCCCACCTACCCGATGACGTTCAAGATCACCTCCGCCCACGAGGAGGGCGGCGACCGGGTCTACGCCGTGTCCACCAACCGCTTCGTCGGCGACGACGCGGGCCGGGTGGCGGGGCTGGACATCGTCGAGGTGCGCTTCGAGGCGGGCCGGTTCGTGCCCCTCGAGGGCACCGAGCGCCACGTGCCGGCCCAGCTGGTCCTGCTGGCGATGGGCTTCAGCGGACCGGAGCAGACCGGTCTGGTCGAGGAGCTCGGTCTGGCCCTCGACCCGCGCGGCAACATCGTGCGCGACGAGCTGTACCGCACCAACGTGGACAACGTGTTCGTGTGCGGCGACGCCGGGCGTGGGCAGTCGTTGATCGTGTGGGCCATCGCGGAGGGACGGTCCTGCGCGCAGGGCGTCGACGCGCAGCTCAGTGGCACCTCGAAGCTGCCGCGGCCCATCGGCCCGGAGGCCCGCCAGCTGCTGGTCTGATGGCTAGAGTCTGCTCATGAAGACACTCTTCGCCGAGTTCACCGCGTTGCCCGGGCACGAGGACCGCGTGGCCGAGCTGATGGCCGGCCTCACGGACAAGGTGCGCGCCGAACCTGGCAACGTGCAGTTCCTCCCGTTCACCAGGGAGGAGCACCCGCGTCGCTGGTTCGTGTTCGAGCAGTACCGCGACGACGCCGCGTTCCAGGCCCACATCACGGCGGAGTACGGCGCGCAGTTCAACGCGGAGCTCGTCCACCACATCGCCGAGGACGCCTCCCAGCTCACCTGGCTGAACCAACCCGCCCACAGCTGAACCCTGCCCGCGGCAGAGTAGCCTGCTGACTGTGCTGGACCTGCTCGCCTCGTCGCCCCTGCTGACCATCATGCTGGTGGTGGCGGTGGGCGCCGCCGTCGGGATCATCCCGTTCGGTCCGCTGAAGCTGGGCGCCGCCGGTGCGCTGTTCGTGGGGCTGGCGCTGGGTGCCCTTGACCCGGCCCTCGGCGACGGCCTCGCACTGGTCTCCACGCTGGGGTTGGCGCTCTTCGTCTACGCCGTCGGCATCGCGGCCGGGGAGACGTTCTTCGCGGATCTCAGACGCCAGCTGCCCCTCATGGTCATGGGTGTCGCGGTGCTCGGCGCCGTCACCGCGCTGGCGGTGCTCATCGGCTCCTGGCTGGGCCTGGGCACCGGCATGATCGCCGGCCTGCTGGCCGGCGCGCTGACGTCCACCCCGGCGCTGGCGGCCGCGACCTCGGCCACCGGGAGCCCCGACGCGGCCGTCGGCTACGCCCTCGGCTATCCGGTCGGCGTCGTCCTGGCCATCCTCGTGGTGGCTCTGGTGGTGGGCCGCCGTTGGCCCGCGACGAACGACCCCACGCCGGCCTCGGCCGACGGCATCGTGGCCGAGTCCGTGCACGTCAAGCGGGCCACCGCGCAGCGCGGGGTGCCCGGCTGGGCCGACGAGACCATCAAGATGAGCTACCTCGTGCGCGACGCGCGCACCCGCGTGCTCGCCCCCGGCGAGGACCTGCAGGCCGGGGACCAGGTGCTCGTCGTGGGTTCACCGGCCGCCGTGGAGGAAGCCATCGGATACCTCGGCCACCGGTTGAGCCGTGAACTGACGGATGACCGGGGCGCCGTCGACTTCACGCGCCTGGTGGTGTCCTCGCCGGCGGTGGCGGGCAGGAGCGTGGCGCAGCTCAACCTTCCCAGCCGCTTCGGCGCGGTGCTCACCCGGGTGCGACGCGGCGACACCGACCTGCTGGCCCGCGACGACCTCGTCCTGCAACTCGGCGACAGGGTGCTGGCGGTGGCCCCTCAGGAGGAGCTCGACGACCTGTCGGCGTTCCTCGGCGACTCGGAGCGACGCGTCGCGGAGGTGGACGCGTTGGCGCTGGGCCTGGGGCTGGTGGCCGGTCTGCTGGTCGGCGCCGTCAGCGTGCCGTTGCCCGGAGACGCCGCGTTCTCGCTCGGCTCCGCGGCCGGGCCGCTGCTCGTGGGCATGGTACTCGGCGCCACCCACCGCACCGGTCCGCTGATCTGGGCCATGCCGTTGACGGTCAATCTCACCATCCGGCAGCTTGGCCTGCTGCTCTTCCTCGCCAGCGTCGGGCTGGCCTCCGGCCCCCTGTTCGCCGAGCAGGCGCTCACCGCCACGGGCCTGCGCGCCGGGCTGCTGGCGGCCATCATCGTGGCCGTCTCGGCGGTGCTGTTCCTCGCCGGGTCCCGGCTGCTGGGACTCAGCGCACCCCGGGCCGCCGGGGGGTTCGCGGGTTACGTCGGGCAGCCGGCGATCCTGTCGTTCGCGAGTTCGCGGGTCAGCGACGGGCGGATCGACGCCGGATACGCCGCCCTGTTCGCGCTGGGTATCGTCGCCAAGATCGTCGCCGTGCAGGTCCTGGGGGTTGTGGCGTGAGCCACCGGCCGCGCCGCGCCGCGACCATCGTCGACGGCGGGTATGGTGGGGACCCGTCGCACGGTGACGGAGGGAGGAGACGACGATGACCGACACCTTCGTCCACCTCCACAACCACAGCGAGTTCTCCATGCTCGACGGCGCCGCCCGCGTCAAGGACATGTTCAAGCAGGCCGAGAACCTCGGCATGACGGCGCTGGCCATCACGGACCACGGCAACCTGTTCGGCGCCTACGAGTTCTACAAGGCGTCGAAGAACTTCAACGTCAAGCCCATCATCGGCCTGGAGGCCTACCTCACGCCCCGCACGCACCGCTCCGAGCGCAAGCGGGTGCAGTTCGGGGACGGGACCGGCGACGACGTGGCCTCCAAGGGGGCCTACACGCACATGACGATGTGGGCCTCCAATCAGGAGGGGATGCACAACCTCTTCCGGTTGAGCACCCGCAGCTCACTGGAGGGGTTCTTCTACAAGCCGCGGGCGGACCGGGAACTGCTCAACCAGTACGGCAAGGGCCTCATCGCCACCACCGGCTGCCCCTCCGGCGAGGTGCAGACGTTCCTGCGGCTGGGCCAGTACGACAACGCGCTGGCCTCCGCCGCCGAGTTCCGCGACATCTTCGGGGCAGGCAACTTCTACGTGGAGCTGATGGACCACGGCCTGGACATCGAGACGCGGGTGCGCACGGACCTCCTCCGCATCGCGAAGAGCCTCGGGCTGCCGCTGGTGGCCACGAACGACTCGCACTACGTCCACGCCGAGGACGCGGACGCGCACGACACCCTGCTGTGCGTGTCCGCCGGCTCCCGCAAGGCGCAGACGGACCGGTTCAAGTTCGACGGCAACGGCTACTACATGAAGTCCCCGGCGGAGATGCGGCTGCTGTTCAAGGAGTTGCCGGAGGCCTGCGACAACACGCTGGCCATCGCCGAGCGCGTCGAGACGGTCTTCGACGAGGGCACCGGCACCTACATGCCGCGCTTCGACTGCCCGGACGGCGAGACGGAGGACAGCTGGTTCGTCAAGGAGGTGGAGCGGGGCCTCGCGATCCGGTACCCCGGCGGGGTGCCCGACGAGGTGTGGGACAGGGCCCGGTTCGAGACCGGCATCATCACGCAGATGGGCTTCAGCGGCTACTTCCTGGTGGTGGCCGACTTCATCAACTGGGCCAAGGAGAACGGCGTGCGGGTCGGGCCGGGCCGCGGCTCGGGTGCCGGCTCGATGTGCGCCTACGCGCTGCGCATCACGGACCTGGACCCCATCGAACACGGCCTGCTGTTCGAGCGGTTCCTCAACCCCGAGCGCGTCTCCATGCCGGACTTCGACATCGACTTCGACGACCGTCGTCGCGGCGAGGTGATCGCCTACGTCACCGAGAAGTACGGCTCGGACAAGGTGGCGCAGATCATCACCTACGGCTCCATCAAGGCCAAGGCCGCCGTCAAGGACGCCGCCCGGGTGCTGGACATGCCGTTCTCCATCGGTGAGCAGATCACCAAAGCCATGCCGGCCGACGTCATGGGCAAGGGTGTCCCGCTCACCGAGCTGTTCAACGAGCAGCACAACCGCTACAACGAGGCCAACGAGTTCCGCGAGCTCTACCAGACCTCGCCGGACGTGCGGACCGTCGTGGACACCGCCATGGGCCTGGAGGGGCTCAAGCGTCAGTGGGGGGTGCACGCCGCGGGCGTGATCATGTCCGCCTCGCCGCTGATCGACATCATCCCGCTGATGAAGCGCGAGGCAGACGGCGCCATCATCACCCAGTTCGACTACCCGGGGTGCGAGTCCCTCGGCCTGATCAAGATGGACTTCCTGGGCCTGCGCAACCTCACGGTCCTCGACGACGCCGTGCGCAACGTGCAGCTCAACAAGGGGATCGAGGTGGACCTGGACACGCTCAGCCTGGACGATCCCCGGACCTTCGCGCTGCTCCAGGCCGGCGACACGCTCGGGGTCTTCCAGCTCGACGGTGGCCCCATGCGGGCGCTCCTGCGCCAGATGCAGCCGGACTGCTTCGCCGACATCTCGGCCGTCGGCGCCCTGTACCGTCCCGGCCCCATGGGCGCGGACTCGCACAACAAGTACGCGCGCCGCAAGACCGGCCGCGAGCCGGTGGAGCCGGTCCATCCCGAGCTGGCGGAGGCACTGGAGCCCATCCTGGGGGAGACCTACGGTCTCATCGTCTACCAGGAGCAGGTGATGGCCATCGCCCAGCAGCTGGCGGGCTACTCGCTGGGCAGCGCGGACCTGCTGCGCCGCGCCATGGGCAAGAAGAAGAAGTCAGAACTGGACGCCCAGTACGAGATCTTCTCGGGCGGCATGCAGGAGCGCGGCTTCTCCATGAACGCCGTGCGGACCCTGTGGGACGTTCTCCTGCCGTTCTCGGACTACGCGTTCAACAAGGCGCATTCGGCGGCCTACGGTCTGGTCTCGTACTGGACGGCGTGGCTGAAGGCCAACCACCCCGTCGAGTACATGGCCGCGCTCCTGCAGTCCGTGCGCGACGACAAGGACAAGTCCGGGCTGTACCTGGCGGAGTGCCGCCGGATGGGCATCCAGGTGCTGCCGCCGGACGTGAACTCGTCGGAGACGCAGTTCACGCCGGTGGGCGACCACATCCGCTTCGGCCTGGGCGCGGTCCGCAACGTCGGCGACAAGGTGGTCACGGCGTGGATCACCGAGCGCCAGCGCACCGGGCCCGCCACGGACTTCCACGACTTCCTGGACAAGTCCCCGCTGCTCATGTGCAACAAGCGCGTGATCGAGTCGCTCATCAAGGCGGGCGCCTTCGACGAGATGGGCCACACGCGGCGCGCGCTCATGGGGATCTTCGAGACGGCCGTGGACTCGATCATCGACGTCAAGCGCAACGCGGAGAACGGGCAGGACGGCTTCGACTTCGGCCTGGCGCCTGTGGACGACCCGGGTGGCGCCACGACGCGCGAGCAGGTGCCGCTGATCGACGAATGGGACCGGCGCACGAAGCTGGCGTTCGAGCGCGAGATGCTGGGCCTCTACGTCTCCGACCATCCGCTCAACGGTCTCGAGCACGTGCTGCAGGCCAACAGTGAGCGCCCCATCGCGTCCGCCGCGGCCGGCGAGGGCTACCGCGGGCAGACCAGGCTCTGCGGCCTCATCACCTCCGTCAACCGCCGCGTCAACAAGGCCGGCAACATCTGGGCCCAGGTGGTCCTCGAGGACCTCACGAGCTCCATCGAGGTGACGGTGTTCCCGCGGGTCTACGACCAGGTGGCCGCGCACCTCGCGCCGGACACCATCGTCTCCGTGGAGGGCACCGTCGAGTCCGGCGAGGACCGCGGCAGGATGCGCGCCCAGCACATCGTGGCGCCCCACATGAGCGCCGAGGGTAACGCGG
This sequence comes from Tessaracoccus pujii, assembly GCF_055326215.1. Classification (NCBI taxonomy): domain Bacteria; kingdom Bacillati; phylum Actinomycetota; class Actinomycetes; order Propionibacteriales; family Propionibacteriaceae; genus Tessaracoccus; species Tessaracoccus pujii. The sequence goes on from NZ_JBUZNP010000010.1 coordinate 13,808, forward strand.
GCCCGCTCGCCCTCACGCTCCCCGCCGTGCGCTGCACGCCCGGCGTGGTCAACCGGATCAAGGAGATCCTGGCCCAGTACCCCGGCTCCGCCGAAGTGCACCTGCAGCTGCGCACGGGTGACCAGGTCAAGACCTTCCGGCTCGGGGACGGGTTCCGGGTGGAGCTCACCTCGGCGCTCTTCGCAGACCTCAAGGCGGTCCTCGGACCCAGCTGCGTCGGCGTCGGGAAGGAACTGTGATGTCGGACGAGGTGCTGGTCTTCTCGCGCAAGGGTCAACTGGCGGAGCTCTGGAACACGCCTGCCTGGAGGGTGGGGCTGTACCTGGCCGGCGCCGTCGTCCTCGGCGTCCTGGCGGGGCTGCTCTGGTCAGGGCTCACCCCGCTGCCCGCCTACACGGTCAACGACGACATGACGGCCTCCATCAACGAGCGCGCGCACACCAGCATCGTCGCGGCCGACGTGACCTTCGCCGTCGTCACCGGCGTGGTGGGGCTGGTGATAGGCGCCGTCGGCTGGGTGATCCTGCACCGTCTCGGATGGGTGGTCATCGCCGTGCCGCTCATCGCCTCGTTGGGCTGTGCGCTCACCGCGTGGCAGGTGGGACTGTTCGTGGGCGAGTCCGGGTTCATCGAGCGGCTCGCCGCGGCCCGCGCGGGGGACGTGGTGCGTGTGGACCTGGCGCTGCGCTCCATGGCCGCTCTGGTGGTGGCGCCGTTCGCCTCCACGACCCCGATCATGCTGATGGCGGCCTTCTGGCCGGAGCCGCGCGTGGACCGTCCGGCGGAGGAGGCCACCGCCTCGGACTAGACTTGGGCCCCGTGCTGCGAGTTCTGGATCTGACGGGCGTCGACGACGCCTACCGTGCCCACCTTCCAAGGGGGGAATTCGACGTGGAGGCGGCCGTCGCCATCGTCGCCCCCATCGTCGAGGACGTGGCCCACCGGGGGGAGGAGGCGCTGCGCGAGTACTGCCAGCGCTTCGACGGCGTGACCCCGGACACCCTCCGGGTGCCCGCCGCCGCCCTGGCCACGGCGGCCGAGGAGCTGGACCCCGCGCTGGCCGACGCGTTCGCCGAGGCCATCAGGCGGCGCCGCCTCGTGGCCGAGCAGCTGGAGCGCGACACCAACCCCGCCCCCGCGATCCTCGCCGACGGCGCGCGCGTGGGGTTGCGCAACATCCCCGTGGAGCGCGTGGGGCTGTACGTGCCGGGCGGCCTAGCGCCGCTCGCCTCCAGCGTCATCATGAACGTGGTGCCCGCGCAGGTGGCCGGCGTACCCTCCATCGCCGTGGCCTCACCGCCGCAGAAGGAGTTCGGCGGGCTGCCGCACCCCAACATCCTCGCCCTGTGCCACATCCTGGGTGTCGAGGAGGTCTACGCCGTCGGCGGCGCCCAGGCCATCGCCATGTTCGCCCACGGCGTGCCGGGGCTGTGCGAGCCGGTGTCCCTCATCACCGGACCGGGCAACATCTACGTCGTCGCGGCGAAGCGGCTCGTGAGAGGGCTCGTCGGCATCGACTCCGAGGCCGGCCCCACCGAGATCGCGATCATCGCCGACGACACCGCCACCGCGTCGTTCGTGGCCGCGGACCTCATCTCACAGGCCGAACACGACCCCTTGGCCGCCTCCGTGCTGATCACCGCGTCTCCTGATCTCGCGGCGCGCGTGCAGGCGGAGCTCGCCGTGCAGGTGCCCGCCACCCGGCACGTGGAGCGGATCCGCACGGCGCTGAGCGGCCCCCAGTCCGCCGTCGTCCTGGTGCGCGACGTGGACCAGGCCGTCGCCGTGGCCGACGCCTACGCCGCGGAGCACCTCGAGATCCAGACCGCGGACGCCGAAGCCGTGGCCAACCGGATCCGCAACGCGGGGGCCATCTTCGTCGGCGACTACGCGCCCGTGTCGCTGGGGGACTACTCGGCCGGGTCCACGCACGTGCTGCCCACGGCCGGCTGCGCCTGCCACTCCTCGGGGCTCACCGTGCGCTCGTTCATCAAGACCGTGCACGTGATCGGCTACACCGAGGAGGCGCTCATGGCCATCGCCGACGGCGTGGAGCGTTTCGCGCTCGCGGAGGACCTGCCGGGACACGCCAATGCCATCACAGTCCGGAGGGCGCGGTGATCACGCTCGCAGACCTGCCGCTGCGCGCCGACCTCGTGGGCCAGGAGCCCTACGGTGCCCCGCAGCTCGACGTGCCCGTTGTGCTCAACGTCAACGAGAATCCGTACCCGCCGTCGCCCCTCATCCGGCACGAGATGGCCGCCGCCCTGGTGGCCGCCGCCGGCACGCTCAACCGCTACCCGGACCGGGAGGCCACGGCGCTGCGGGAGGACCTGGCTGCCTACCTCGGCCACGGGCTGACGGCGGAGCGGATCTGGGCGGCCAACGGTTCCAACGAGATCATGGCTCACCTGCTCACCGCGTTCGGGGGCCCGGGCCGCAGGGTGCTGGCGTTCACGCCGACGTACTCGATGTATCCGGAGTACGCGCGCAACACCTGCACGGACTACGTCACGGTCGCCAGGAACGCGGACTACACCCTGGACGCGCAGCTGGTGCTCGAGGCCATCCGGGAGCACGAACCCACGGTGGTCCTGATCGCCACCCCCAACAACCCCACCGGCACCGTCGTGCCGCTGGAGGTCATCGACGAGATCTGCGCGGGCACGGACGCCATCGTCGTCGTCGACGAGGCCTATCAGGAGTTCGCCGCCACGCCGTCGGCGCTGGAGATCCTTGACCGGCATCCTCGGCTCGTGGTGTCGCGCACCATGTCCAAGGCGTTCGCGCTGGCCGGGGGTCGCGTGGGCTACCTGGCGGCCGCCCCGGCCATCGTCGACGCCTGCCGGATCGTCCGGCTGCCCTACCACCTGAGCACCCAGACCCAGGCCGTGGCCCGGGTGGCGCTGGCGCACGCCGGGGAGTTGCTCGCTCAGGTCCGCCAGCTGGCCGCCGAGGCGCGCGGGTTCGAGGACTGGGCGCGCGGGGGCGGCTACGCCGTGATCGACTCCCAGGCCAACTTCTCCCTCATCGGACGCTTCTCCGACCGGCACCGCGTCTGGCAGGACCTGCTCGATCGAGGCATCCTGGTCCGGGAGACCGGACCCGCCGGCTTCCTCCGTGTCTCCGCGGGCACCCCGACGGAGATGGCCATCCTCCGCGACGCACTGGTCGACCTCAACCCCACCATCGAAGGGACCACCCCGTGACCCGCACCGCCACCGTCGAACGCGCCACCAGCGAATCGAGCATCACGGTCACCGTGGACCTGGACGGCACCGGCCGCTCCACCATCAGCACCGGGGTGGGCTTCTACGACCACATGCTGACCGCGCTGGCCAAGCACTCCCTCATCGACCTCACGGTCCAGGCCACCGGCGACCTCCACATCGATGGCCACCACACCATCGAGGACACCGCCATCTGCCTCGGCCAGGCGCTGCGGCAGGCGCTGGGCGACAAGGCCGGCATCCGGCGCTTCGGCCACGCGGTGGTGCCGCTCGACGAGGCGGTCGCGGACTGCGTCGTCGACGTCGCGGGCCGCCCGTACGTGGTGTGCAAGGGCGAGCCGGAGGGGCAGGTCTATGCGCGCATCGGCGGCTCGGGCGTCGCCTACGCCGGTTCCATGACGTACCACGTGGTGGAGGCCCTGGCCCTCAACGCCGGACTGTGCGTTCACCTGACGCTGCTGGCCGGCCGCGACCCGCACCACATCGTCGAGGCCCAGTTCAAGGCCCTGGCCCGCGCGTTGCGCGACGCGGTAGAGATCGACCCGCGCGTCCAGGGCGTGCCCAGCACGAAGGGGGCGCTCTGACCCGCCGGGTGGGGTTGCTCGACTACGGCTCGGGCAACCTGCACTCCGCCGCGCGCGCCCTGGTGAACGCCGGTGCGGAGCTGGTCGTGTCGGCAGACCTGCACGCGTTGCGCCGGCAGGACGCGCTCGTCGTGCCGGGCGTGGGGGCCTACGCCGCCTGCATGGCGGGGCTCCGAGCTGCGGGTGGCGTCGAGCTGATCGCGGACTGGGTCGCGGCGGAGCGCCCGCTCCTCGGGATCTGCGTGGGGCACCAGGTGCTGTTCGACGGCGGAACCGAGCACGGCGTCGACACGCCCGGGCTCGGCCTGTTCGCCGGTCGCGTCGAGCAACTGCAGGCCCGCCGGCTGCCACACATGGGATGGAACACCGTGGCGCCCCCCGAGGGCACCCGGCTCTTCGCCGGGTTGGCCCGGGAGCGGTTCTACTTCGTGCACAGCTACGCGGCCACGCATGCGCCTGAGGACGCGCTCGTCACCACGGCCCGCCACGAGGCCGCGACCTTCGTGGCCGCGGTTGAGCGTGGCGCCGTGAGCTCCACCCAGTTCCACCCCGAGAAGTCCGGAGCCGCCGGGGCCCGGCTCATCGGCAACTGGCTCGGTTCCTGGTAGCCGGCGCACGCGTCGGTTTCGGATAGGGTTGGGCGTTGTGGAGAAGTTGCAGCTGTTGCCCGCCGTCGATGTGCAGGACGGCCAGGCCGTCCAACTGGTGCAGGGGATCGCGGGGTCGCAGAAGGAGTTCGGTGACCCGCTCGATGCCGCGCTGCGCTGGCAGGACGGTGGAGCCGAGTGGCTCCACCTCGTGGACCTCGACGCCGCCTTCGGGCGAGGCAGCAACGCCGAGCTCCTGCGCTCCATCGTCGGGCGCCTCGACCTGAACGTGGAGCTCTCCGGCGGCATCCGCGACGACGCCTCCCTCGAGCGGGCGCTGTCCACCGGCGCGCGCCGCGTCAACATCGGCACCGCCGCGCTGGAGAATCCGCAGTGGTGCGAGCGGATCATCGCCGAGCACGGGGACCGGATCGCCATCGGCCTCGATGTGCGGGGGGAGAACCTGGCGGCGCGAGGCTGGACCACCGAGGGTGGGCCGTGGCCGGAAACGCTGGACAGGCTGGTCGCGGCGGGCTGCGAGCGGTTCGTCGTCACGGACGTCAACGCCGACGGGATGCTCACCGGCCCCAACACGGACCTGCTCCTGGCGGTGGCGAAGCGCAGCGGCCAGAAGGTGATCGCCTCCGGCGGCATCGCCACCCTGGAGAACCTCCGGGACCTCCGGCTCCTGGTGCCGCAGGGAGTGGAGGGCGCCATCATCGGCACCGCCCTCTACCTGGGCCGGTTCACCATCGAGGAGGCGCTCAGCGTCGCCGGGGGAGACGAGCATGCCTAGGCCACCGGCGAGCACCTTCGGCGAGGTCAACCCCAAGCTGGTGCACGTCCCGCCGTTGCTCAACGGCCGGATCGCGGACCTGCTCAAGGCGAAGAAGATCGTGATGACCGGCGTCACCGGGTTCATCGGTGAGCAACTGCTGTGGAAGGTGCTCACCGAGTGCCCGGACACCACCACCGCCGTCCTCGTGCGCCGCAAGGGTTCCGTCACGGCGCAGCAGCGCGTCGCCTCGCTGCTGGCCAAGAAGATCTTCAAGCCCATCGTGGATGCCTCCGGCGGCATCGAGGCGCTGATGGCCTCCCGCGTCCAGGTCATCGAGGGCGACCTGCCCAACGTGCCGGACCTCCCGCGTGACCTGGACGTGCTGCTGCACTGCGCCGGGGACGTCTCCTTCGACCCGCCCATCGACCAGGCGTTCATGACCAACGTCATCGGCACCAAGGCGCTGCTGACGAAGCTGCGCCAGGCGTGCTCCGACGACGCGGGCACGCTGGTGAAGGTGCCGCACTACGTGCACGTCTCCACGGCCTACACGGCCGGCAGGCGGCGAGGCGCCATCCCGGAGGCGGCGCACGTCCACGACGTGGACTACGAGGCCGAGACCGTGGCTGCGCTGGCCATGAAGGAACACATCGAGGCCCGCTCCCGGGAGGCCGGCCAGTTGACGGCCCTCCGGAAGGAGGCAGAGGCGCTGCACGCCAAGGCCGGCTACCTCACCACCTCGCGGGATACCGAGCGTCGGCGTGAGGAGTGGGTCAAGCGGGAGCTGGTCCAGGCGGGCACGGAGCGCGCGCGCTCGCTGGGTTGGACGGACGTCTACACGTTCGCCAAGGCGTTGGGCGAGCGGGTGGTGGCAGATCTCGGCCAGGGCTTCCGCGTCTCCATCTACCGTCCCGCCATCGTCGAATCGTCGCTGCGCCACCCCTACCCGGGCTGGATCGAGGGTTTCAAGATGGCCGAGCCGCTGATCCTGGCCTACGGCCGGGGCCAACTGCCCGAGTTCCCCGCCTCGCCGGACGCGGTCATCGACATCATCCCGTGCGACTTCATCGTCAACGGCATCATCGCCGTGTGCGCCACCACCCCCGAGATCGGGCGTCCGGAGTACTACCACGGCTCGTCGGGGGCCAGGAACCCGCTCACGTTCCGCGGGGTGTATGAGCACGTCCGCAGCTACTTCTCGGAGCATCCCTACACCTCCGGCCAGGGCTCCACCCCGCTGGCCACGTGGACCTTCCCCGGGGCCGAGCCCATCGAGAAGTTCATGTGGGTGGCCCAGAAGGGCGTGGCGCTGGGCAACGCGGCGCTCAGTTTCGCGCCCCGCGGCAAGACCACCCGGGCCTGGGCCACCCAGCTCGACAAGTCCGGCAAGCAGCTGGACTTCCTGAGCAAGTACCTCACGCTGTACGGCGAGTACCTCCAGTCCGAGCTGCACTTCGTCGACGACGCCGCCCTGGCGCTGCACCACTCCCTGCACCCGGAGGACAAGGAGTCGTTCGGTTTCGACTCCGCCTCCTACACGTGGAGGCACTACCTGGAGGAGGTGCACATCCCGGCCATCACCAACCCGGTGCGCCGCCTCGAGGCGGCACGCAAGCGTCGCCAGGCGCGCTCTGCCACCTTCCGCGACCTCAAACCGGCCGAGCCCGGCACGGTGCTGGCGGCGTTCGACCTCGACGGCACGGTCATGGCCACCAACGTGGTCGAGACCTATCTGTGGGCGCGGCTGCCGGAGCTGTCCCCGATGCGCCGGGCGATCGAGGTCGCGCGGGTCGCTGCGCAGCTGCCGATGTACCTGGGCGCCGAGCGCCGGGACCGTGGCGTGTTCCTGCGCTCCATCTACCGCCGCTACGCGGGGGCGGACCTGGCCGCGTTGGAGAGTTACGTCGACGAGCGTCTCGCACCCCAGATCCTGGACCGGATGTCGCCTGATGCCATCCGGCGGATCAGGGAGCACCGTGACGCAGGCCACACCACCATCCTCATGACCGGAGTGATCCGGCCCCTCACCCGGCCGTTCGAGGGATTGTTCGACACGATCCTCGCGGCGGAGCTGGCCACCGACGAGTCGGGGCGCTGCACCGGCTTCCTCAGCGGTCCGCCGATGGTGGGGGAGTCGCGCTCAGCATGGCTGACCCACTACGCGGCGCTGCACGACCTCGACCTCAGCCAGTCCTACGGCTATGCCGACAGCCATGTCGATCTCCCCATGCTCACCACCGTCGGAAACCCGGTGGCCGTCAGCCCGGACATCGGCCTGATGCGGGCAGCCAAGACGAAGGGCTGGTCCATCGTCGAATGGCCCGCCATGTCGCCGCTGCCGCGCTGGAGGATGTCGTGAACGGAAAGGAACATCCGATGTCTCGTCCAGGATTCGTGCTGGAGGTCGATGACAAGACGCCGCCGCTGCTCACCATGGCCGGCGCAGACGTCCGCCAGGAGCGGATGGGGCTGGGCACCAGGGTGGTGTACCCGGCAGACGCCGTCCCCTCGACGGATCCCGTCGCCCTGATCGACGCGGCGCTCGCCGCGCCTCTCGGGGCGGAGCCCCTCGCCGCGCAGCTGAAGCCGGACACCCGGCTCACGATCGTGGTGGTGGACTCCACGCGGCCGCTGCCGCGCCCCGAGTTCGAGATCCGTCGCACGCTGGTGGAGCGGGTGCTCGAGACGGCCGCGCGGGCCGGGGTGGACGACGTCGAACTCGTCATCGCCACAGGATTGCGGCAGCGCTGGAACGCCGCCCACATCACCGACGTCCTGGGCGACCGGGTGGCCACCTCCTTCCTGCCCGACGGCCTGGTCAGCAGCCACGACGTGACGGCATCGGACCTGGTCACCCTCGGTGACGTCGACGGTGCCCCGGTGAGGTTCAACCGGCGCGTGGCGTCGTCGGATCTCGTGGTGCTCGTCTCGGCCCGCGCGGACTCCGGGGAGCAGTGCCCCTTCGTCGCGGGCCTCGCCGACGTGCGGACCCTCAACCGCCTCCAAGGCGTGGAGCGCGACGACGAGTACTGCCGGGCCGTGGAACGCCTGGTCCACGACACGGTTCGCACGTTCGCTGTGGTGGCGGTGCTGGGGCAACCCCTGCTGTCGCGTTCGCTGCGGTTCGCCTCGAAGCGCGAGTGGGAGTGGAGCCTGGCGGACAAGCTGTCGCTCGCCGGCGCTCGCCAGATCGTCGCGGCGCTGCCGCGCCAGGGGGCGCAGCTGCTGCACGGCAACCCCCGCGCGGACTACGCCGTCGTCGACGTCCTCGGCGGGGACCATGCGCGGGTGTTCGCCGATTCACGGCTGGTCTGGAAGGCCGCCAACGCGGTGGAGCTGAAGGGCCGCTCCGACGTGCTGGTCACCTCGGTGTGGGGGGCATCCATCGACGAGGGGGATCCGGTGGGCTCGCCGCTCAGTGCGGCGCATCACGCTCTGGTGACCCGGGCCGGGTCGCACGTCGGCACCCCGTACACGCGCGAAGGTGGGGCGCTCATCGCCTTCCATCCGCTGCGCGAGCGGTTCTCCAACAGGCGCCAGAGCGCGGCTGCGGATTTCTTCGCCACCGTCCTGCCGCAGACCACGGACCCCGCCGAGATCGCGGCGGTCTACGAGCCGCGCGCCATCGACGACGAGTGGTACCTGGACCTGTACCGCAAGCAGTTCGCCGAGCACCCCCTCCGGGTGTTCCACCAGTGGTACGCCACCGCCAGGGCGGCAGCGCACTTCTCGGACGTCGTCTGGGTGGGCGGGGACCGGCGCAGCGCCGCACTGCTGGGGCACCGCGCGGCCACCACCTACGCAGACGCGCTGGAGATCGCCTCGAACCACGTAGGTCCAACCCCGTCCATCACGGTGCTACGCGGACCGGGGCTGGCGCTGGGCGACGTGCGATGAGCCGTCAGCTGTCGTCCTGGGCGCAGAGCCGCCGCGGTCATCGCGGGCCGCGGCTCACCTGGCCCCGCGACATCGCGCAGATCGCCTCCGACCTGCTCCGGCCCGGCACACCGGCCGGTGCCCCCGCGCGCACCCAGGCCTCCCGCGACAGGCTGAGCCTGCGCGCCCGGCTCTCCGGCCGGCACCTCATGCTCCGGATGCTGAGCCTGCGCCTCGACGTCGAACTCGTCTCCGGAGACAGCATCGCCGGCCTGCAGCCGCCCGTCGTGTTCGCCGCCAACGAGCAGGGCGCCCTGGACTACCAGTTGCTCCGGCTGGCGCTCCCGTCGCGCGTGCGGCCCACCATGATCGCGCCCTCCCGTGCGATCGCCCGCGGCCACAACGTGGTGGTGTTCGCCGACGAGCCGGTCGGCCGCCGCCTCGTGGGCGAGTTCTCCACGGTCCCGGCGGACCTCGCCAACCAGCACAACGTGCCCATCGTGCCGGTGGGCATCGTCGGCACCTTCAAGCTCAAGGACATCCTCAAGCTGGCTCTGCGGAGCAGGCCCAAGGTGTCGATCCGCTTCGGCGCACCCATCTACACCCGCGGGCGGTCCCTGGTGGAGGCCTCGGCCGAGCTGCAGGCCCGCGTCGAGGAGCTGGTGCACGAGGGCGAGCTCTCCTGGTGGACCGTCCAGCGTCGCCACGGCGGCGGGACGGGCGAGCGCCCCACGCCGACGGCCCCCCGCTGGCGGAGGCTCTGGGATCAGGCGGCGCCGGCCTCGGCCCCAGAGTCCCGGATCTGGCGGTAGCGGACGGCATGGACGCCTACGTGGAGCCTCACCTCGCGTGGCGACTCCTCGGGCCGGACGATGCTGAAGACCTGGACCAGTTCCGGGACCAGCTCGACGCGTTGGAGGATTCCGTCCTCTCCGGGGTCGCGGCGTCGATCACCGGCCGGAACCTGCTCGTGGCGCACGCCGTGGGTGGGTTCGACTCCTACCAGTCGCTGTCGGCCTACGGCGTGACCTACATCGCGGAGACGGACCCGCCGCGGATGTACCTCATGGGCGGCGTGCACCCCACCCACCGTCACCTGCACATCGGCACGGCGCTGCTGCACTGGCAGATGACCCACGCGGCCGCGTGGCGCGACGAGTTCCGGCCGGGACAACCGCTGTGGCTGGGCTGCTACGCGGAGCTGGGCCGACCAGGCCTGGCTCGGGTGGCCTCCCACCTGGGATTCACGCCCGAGCGCTACTCCTACGACCTCCAACGCGACCTCACGGTCCCGCTCACCGTGCCCACCGTCGACGGTGTGCTCCTGGAGCCCTTCGAAACCGCCCACTCCGAGCCCGTGCGTCAGCTGCACAACGTGTGCTTCGACGGCATGGGCAAGGAGGTGACCCGGGAGACCTGGGCCGCCAGGGTCGCGGACCCGGACTTCCGCCCCGAGTGGTCCTTCATCGCGCGCGCCGGGGACGAGGTGGTCGGCTACGCCATGAGCGGCCTGGGCGACACCGAGGACGACGGCACGCCCATCGGGTGGATCGAGCGGTTCGGGGTGCACCCGGCCTATCGCGGGAGGAAGATCTCGCTGGCGCTGATGGGCCACTGCCTGCTGGCGATGCGCGACGCGGGCTGCCGGGAGGCGGGCATCGGCATCGACACGCCCGACGGAGTGGGCGTCCAGCGGCTGTGCGCGGACCTCGGCTGGACGACACGCGACGCCGTGGCGCTGCTCTCGAAGGTGGTTCCCTGACCCGCGATAAGCTGTCACGAGCAGTCTGACACGAGCGCGAGAAGGTGGGTCCGGATGAGCGGCCATTCCAAGTGGGCAACAACCAAGCACAAGAAGGCCGTCATCGACGCCAAGCGGGGGAAGCTGTTTGCCAAGCTGATCAAGAACATCGAGGTCGCGGCGCGGCTGGGCGGCGGGGACCTGGCAGGCAACCCCACGCTCTACGACGCGGTCCAGAAGGCCAAGAAGTCCTCTGTGCCCAACGACAACATCGACCGCGCCGTCAAGCGCGGCTCGGGCGCCGAGTCCGGCGGGGCGGACTACGAGACCATCATGTACGAGGCCTACGGCCCGGCCGGCGTCGCCATCCTCATCGAGTGCCTGACGGACAACCGCAACCGTTCCGCCTCGGACGTGCGCGTCGCGGTCACCCGCAACGGCGGGACCATGGCCGACGTCGGCTCCGTGCTGCGGTTGTTCTCCCGCAAGGGCGTGGTGACCGTTCCCAAGCAGCAGGGCGGCAGGGACATCGTCGAGGACGACCTGCTCGAGGCGGCCCTCGAGGCCGGCATCGAAGAGGTCGACGACGACGGCGACGTGTGGGAGGCGGTCTCGGACCCCAACGACACCGTCGAGGTCCGTAAGGCCATCGAGGCGGCCGGGCTGGACTACGACTCCTCCGAGGTGCAGTTCGTCCCCTCCTTCGAGCAGGAGGTCGACTCCGTGGACGTGGCGCAGAAGGTGTTCCGCATCATCGACGCCCTGGACGACTCCGACGATGTGCAGAACGTCTACACCAATCTCGACGTGACCCCCGAGGTCGCCGAGGCCCTCGAGTCCGAGGACTGATCACCCAGGCCATGCGCATCCTCGGCATCGACCCCGGACTCACCCGCTGCGGTGTGGGCATCGTCGACGGCACCGTCGGCCGCCCCCCCACCTTGGTGGCAGTGGGTGTGGTCCGCACCGCGGTGGGGCTCGACGTGGCCCAGCGGCTGCTGGCCCTCGAGGTGGGCCTGGCGGAATGGTTCGACGACTTCGCGCCGGACGCCGTCGCCATCGAGCGCGTGTTCTCGCAGCACAACCTGTCCTCGGTGATGGACACCGCCCAGGCCGCCGGGGTCGCGGCGCTGAACGGCGCCCGCCGTGGGTTGCCGGTGGCGTTCCACACGCCGTCGGAGGTCAAGGCCGCGGTGACGGGATCGGGCAGCGCGGACAAGGCGCAGGTCTCCCTCATGGTCACCCGGATCCTGCGGCTCACGGAGCCGCCGAAGCCCGCCGACGCCGCGGACGCGCTCGCCGTCGCGGTGTGTCACGCCTGGCGCGGCGGCGCCACCAACCGCTACGCGGCCGCGGTCGCGGCGGCGAAGGGGAACCGATGATCGCCCAACTGACCGGCACCGTCGTGACGGCGGGCGCCACCGCCGGCGTGATCGACGTCGGCGGCGTCGGCTACCGCGTGCTCACCACACCCCAGACCGCGGCCGGGCTCCGCCCTGGGGAGCGCACCACCCTGCACACCACTCTGGTGGTCCGCGAGGACTCGATGACGCTGTTCGGTTTCGGCGACGAGGGTGAGCGGGAGGCGTTCGAGCTGGCGCAGACCGCCACGGGCGTGGGCCCGAAGCTGGCGCTGGCCATCGTCTCCGTGCTCACCCCCGGTGAGTTGCGCCGCGCGGTGCTCACGGAGGACATCAAGCGGCTGTGTGCGGTCCCCGGTATCGGCCACAAGGGTGCTCAGAAGCTCATCATCGAACTGAAGGACAAGGTGCTCCTCCTCGCCGACGCACCCGTCGGGGACGGGCCCGCGCCCGTGGACGGCGACGCGTGGCGCGCGCAGGTCAGCGACGGGTTGCAGGGGCTGGGCTGGTCCGCGCGCGACGCGGCGGCGGCGTGTGACAACGTCGCCCACCTCGTCGAGGAGGACCCCTCCGTCGGCGTGGCGAAGCTGTTGCGCGCGGCGCTCAACTCGTTGGCGAGGCGCTAGTGATCAACCCCGAGGTCGATCCGACGGCGGACGTCGAGGATCGCGATTACGAGGCCGCCCTGCGGCCGAAACGGCTCGCCGAGTTCGAGGGCCAGCCGCGGGTGCGCGAACAGCTGGCGCTGGTCCTGGACGCCGCCCGCCATCGAGGCACGGCGCCGGATCACGTGCTGCTCTCCGGCCCGCCGGGCCTGGGCAAGACCACGCTGGCCATGATCATCGCCGCGGAGCTCGGCACCGGCCTCCGGATCTCGTCGGGCCCCGCCATCCAGCACGCCGGGGACCTGGCCGCGATCCTCTCCGGCCTCGACGAGGGTGAGGTCCTGTTCCTCGACGAGATCCACCGCCTCTCCCGGCCGGCGGAGGAGATGCTGTACCTCGCCATGGAGGACTTCCGGGTGGACGTCATCGTCGGCAAGGGGCCGGGTGCCACCGCCATCCCGATCGAGCTGCCGCCGTTCACGCTCGTCGGCGCCACCACGCGTGCCGGCCTGCTGCCCGGGCCGCTGCGGGACCGGTTCGGCTTCACCGCCCAGCTGGACTTCTACGCCGCGGCGGACCTTGAGGGGATCGTCGCCGGCTCGGCGGGGAAGCTGGGCGTGCGGATCGACGACGACGCGCAGCGCGAGATCGCCCGCCGGTCACGGGGTACCCCGCGGATCGCCAACCGCCTGCTGCGGCGCGTCCGCGACTTCTCGCAGGTGCGCGGCCACCCGGACGTGGACCGCTCCGTGGCCAGGGCGGCGCTGGAGCTCTACGAGGTGGACGAGCGCGGCCTCGACCGGCTGGACCGGGCGGTGCTGGACGCCATGTGCCGCCTGTTCGACGGCGGGCCCGTCGGCCTGTCCACGCTGGCGCTCAGCGTCGGTGAGGAGATCGAGACGGTCGCGGAGGTCGCAGAGCCCTTCCTCATCCGTCAGGGATTCATGGTGCGCACGCCGCGCGGCCGCGTGGCCACCCGGGCCGCCTATACCCATCTCGGCATGAGCGTGCCGTCGTCGAACCCCGCGCTGTTCGACTGACACCGGCGGCTGCGGGCACGCGCGGGCCGGTAGCCTACGGGCATGCGGACGCGTGCAGACATCAAGGCCTGGCTCACCGACATGGACGGCGTGCTGGTGCATGACAACCGCGCGCTCCCGGGCGCGCAGGAGCTCATCGACCACTGGGTGGCCACGGGGACGCCGTTCCTCGTGCTCACCAACAACGCCACCTACACGCCGCGGGACCTGTCGGCCCGGCTCAGGGACTCCGGGCTCAACGTGCCTGAGGAGCGGATCTGGACCTCCGGCATGGCCACCGCCAAGTTCCTGGCCGAGCAGATCCCGGGCGGCTCCTGCTTCATGGTGGGCGAGGCGGGCCTGTCGACGGCGTTGCACGACGCGGGCATGGTGCTCTCGGACCGCAACCCGGACTTCGTCGTCATCGGCGACACCCGAACCTACTCCTTCGAGGCCATCACCACCGCGATCAGGCTCATCGACGCTGGCGCCCGGTTCATCGCCACCAACCCGGACGCGACGGGCCCCACGCCCACCGGCGTGGTGCCGGCGACGGGCGCCGTCGCGGCGCTCATCACCAAGGCCACGGGGAGGGAGCCCTACGTGGTGGGCAAGCCCAATCCCATGATGTTCCGCTCAGCGTTGAACAAGATCGGGGCGCACTCGGAGGAGACCGGCATGATCGGTGATCGCATGGACACCGACATCGTCGCCGGCATGGAGGCGGGGCTGCACACGGTCCTGGTCCTCACCGGCATCTCCACGGCCGCATCGCTCGTGCAGTTCCCCTACCGGCCGGTGGAGATCCTCGACGGCGTCCATCAGATGCTCGAGTACACCGACTGACCCGCCCCGATCCGCGCCGCGCCGCGCTGCCGGACGGACCTGCACCACTCACCTCCGCTATCCTGAGCGGTGGCCCACCGTCTCTCGGAGTGAAACTATGCCTTTTGATCTGATTCTCATGATGATCGCGTTGTTCGCGGTCATGTACTTCCTGATGATCCGCCCGCAGCAGAAGCGGGCGAAGCAGCACCAGGAGATGCAGTCGAGCCTGAGTGTGGGGTCGCGCGTCCTCCTCACCTCCGGCATGTTCGGCACCATCGCCTACGTCGGAGAGCGGCAGCTCATCGTCGAACTCGCCCCCGGGGTGGAGGTCACGGTGCTCAAGGGCAACGTGGCGCGGACCGTGACAGCAGACGACGAGGAGTTCGAGTTCACCGACGAGAACGTCGTCGAGGGGGAGACCCCCGACGAGCTGTCCTTGGGCGAGGACGTCACCTCCGGTGAGGCTGTGACGCCCGCCGAGGACGCTCCGGCCGATGACGACTTCTTCCAGGATCGCGGCGCGCAACAGCGCCCGGAGGACACCAAGTAACAGTGGCCACCACAGCTAAGAGGGGGCGCCCCGGCGTCGTCCTCACCGTCTTCCTGCTCATCATCGCGGGGCTCTACGTCATCATGGCGGCCACGAGCACCTGGACCCCTAAACTCGGCCTGGACCTGCAGGGCGGCCAGACGATCACCCTGACCGCCGAGAACGACTCGGTTCCGATGGAGTCCCTCGAACTGGCGCGCAGCATCATCCAGCAGCGCGTCGACGGGCTCGGCGTCGGCGAGGCATCCGTCGTGGTGCAGGGCGAGCGCCACATCGTGGTCTCCGCCCCCAACGTGGCGCGCGACGACCTGGTGGAGCTCGTGGGCGCCACCGCCCAGCTCGCTTTCCGCCCCGTGCTCCAGGTGGGCGCCGGCACCGGGGCGGACCCGTCGTCGTCACCGGACCCGTCGGCCTCCCCGGTGCCGGGCCTGCCCACGGCACCCCCCAGCCCCAGCCCCTCGCCGTCGCCCAGCGCAGGCGAGGTGCCCACGGACCAGCTGCCCATCGCGGAGGTGCTGGCCTACGAGCCCACGGAAGAGGAGTACCAGGGGTTCCTGGACTACACCTGCGGCGACGACGTGACCGAGGACCCCACCCGATCCCAGGTGGTGTGTGATCCCGAGGGTCTGCAGAAGTTCCTTCTCGGCCCGGTGGCCGTCCGCGGCCAGGACCTCAGCACCGCATCCTTCGGCATTCCCCAGGGCGAGCTGCAGTACGCGGTCACGCTGAGCTTCAACGGTCCCGGCACTGCCAACATGTCCGCGCTGACGGGCGCGCTGGTGGGTGCGGCCGAGCCACGCAACATGTTCGCCATCGTCCTCGACGGGAAGGTGGAGTCCGCAGCCACCGCACAGGACCGCATCACCAACGGTGAGGCCATCATCCGCGGCGGTTTCACGGCGGAATCAGCCG
Organism: Tessaracoccus pujii; assembly: GCF_055326215.1. Taxonomy (NCBI): domain Bacteria; kingdom Bacillati; phylum Actinomycetota; class Actinomycetes; order Propionibacteriales; family Propionibacteriaceae; genus Tessaracoccus; species Tessaracoccus pujii. The sequence continues at coordinate 29,879 of NZ_JBUZNP010000010.1, forward strand.
CCGGTCTGGCCAACGTGCTGAAGTACGGGTCGCTGCCCCTGTCGTTCGAGCCCTCCCAGGTGGAGACGGTGTCCGCGACCCTCGGGGGCGAGCAGCTGAGGGTCGGCATCATCGCAGGCATCATCGGCCTCATCGTGGTGGCCCTGTACAGCTTCCTCTACTACCGGGGCATGGGCATCGTCGTGGTGCTGTCGCTCGCGGTGGCCGCGTCGGCCACGTACGCGATGATGGTCCTGCTCGGTCAGGTGATGGGCTTCGCGCTCAACCTGCCCGGCATCGCCGGCGCCATCGTCGGCATCGCCGTCACCGCAGACTCGTTCATCATCTACTTCGAACGCATCCGCGACGAGATCCGTGAAGGCCGCAGCCTCAAGTCCGCGCTGGTGGCCGGGTGGCGGAAGGCGCGCGGCACCATCGTCATCTCCGACGCTGTGTCGCTGCTGTCCGCCGTGGTGCTGTTCGTGCTGGCAGTCGGGGCCGTGAAGGGTTTCGCGTTCACGCTCGGCCTCACCACCCTGCTGGACCTGGCCGTGGTGTTCTTCTTCACCAAGCCACTCGTCGAGCTGATGGGACGCACGAAGTTCTTCGGTGAGGGCCACCGGCTCTCCGGTCTGGACGCCCGCCACATGGGCGTCACCCGGGACTCCCTCATCGGCCGCCGCACGCGCCGCAGGCCGGGCACCGTCCCGACGACCACCCCCCAGGAGGCGTGATGTCAGCCAGGAAGCTCGGGATCGCCGAGCGGCTCTACACGGGCCAGTTGAGCTACGACTTCATGAAGAACCGGCGCAGGTGGTTCATCATCTCGGCGGCCGTCATCGCCATCTCACTGCTCCTGCTGCCCATCAGGGGCCTGACGCTGGGCATCGAGTTCAGCGGCGGCACGGATTTCCAGGCACCGATGGCCATCCAGCAGAGCACCGTCGACGACGTGCGCGCCCAGGTGGCAGACGTGGCCGTCAAGGACCTGGACTCGCAGGTGTTCGCCCTCGGCGACGACGCCATCCGGGTCCAGACCCGGGCCCTGACCCCGGCCGAGACCACGACGGTCCGTGCGGAGGTGGCGGAGATCGCGGGCACGACGGTGGACAACGTCACCTACAACGCGATCAGCGGCTCGTGGGGCGAGCAGATCACCCGTCAGGGCACCATCGCGCTCGTGGTGTTCATCGTGCTGGTGATGGCCCTCATCACGGTCTACTTCCGGGACTGGAAGATGTCGGTGGCGGCCATCATCGCGGTCTTCCACGACCTGTTCGTCACGGTGGGCATCTACGCGGCCGTCGGGTTCACGGTGACGCCCTCGACCGTGATCGGTGTGCTGACCATCCTGGCGTACTCGCTGTACGACACGGTGGTGGTGTTCGACAAGATCCGCGAGAACGTCGCCGGCATCGAGCACACCAACAAGACCTACTCGGAACAGGCCAACCTGGCCGTCAACCAGGTGCTGGTGCGCTCGCTCAACACCACCGTGATCGGTGTGCTGCCGGTCCTGGCGCTGTTCATCGCCGGCGCCACGCTGCAGAGCGGCCCGCTGGCGGACCTCGGCCTGGCGCTGCTCGTCGGCATGATCGCCGGCGCCTACTCCTCCCTCTTCATCGCCGCGCCCATCCTGGCGTGGCTGCGCGAGCGGGAGCCGGGCATGACGGAGCACCGCGCACAGATCGAGCGACGCAAGTCGCGCGCCGCCCAGAAGGCGACGCACCGCAGCCCCCTTGACGCCGCGGCCGAGCCGCTGATGGCCACCGAGGGCATCACCATGGTGACCACCGCGGTACGTCAGCAGCGGCGCACGCCCGGCTCAAGGGCCGAACGAAAGGGCAAGCCATGATGGACGAAGCCGCCCAACGGAGAGCCCTGGTCGGCGGGCTCATCGCCGACGTGCCGGACTTCCCCCGCCCAGGTGTGGTGTTCAAGGACATCACGCCCCTGCTGGCCTCGCCGCTCGGCTTCCAGGCGGCGGTCACGGAACTGGTGACGACGGCGCCGCGCGGGATCGACGTGGTGGTGGGCATGGAGGCTCGCGGGTTCATCTTCGCCGCCCCCGTCGCGCTGGCGCTGGGTGCGGGGTTCGTGCCGGTGCGCAAGCCGGGCAAGCTGCCGGGGGAGACCATCAGCGAGTCCTTCGAGCTGGAGTACGGCTTCGAGACGCTCACGATGCACCGCGACGCCATCCGCCCGGGAGCGCGGGTCCTGGTCGTCGACGACGTGCTGGCCACCGGCGGCACCGTCGGGGCCACAGCAGCGCTGCTCAAGCAGATGGGCGCGGATCTGGTGCACGTCAGCGTCCTCATCGAGCTCAGCTTCCTCGGCGGCCGCGAGCGGCTCGCCGAGATGGGCATCGACAACCTCACCTCAGTGCTGACAGTCTGAGCTATGGCCAAGCTGGAGCCCGGGGGTCGCGGTGGGGTGCTGTCGCTGGTCAGCCTGCCCAGGATCAGCGCGTCGCCGTTCAAGGAACTCGCCCGCCGGGCGCTGATGGCGCTGCTGCTGCTCCTGATCAGCACGATGATCGTGTGGCTGGACCACGAGAGCTACGTGGACAACACGGCTCGCGACGGCGTCTCGCTGCTGGACGCGCTCTACTACTCGACGGTCACGGTGACCACCACGGGCTACGGCGACATCACCCCGGTGGCCGCTCATGCCAGGCTCATCAACGTGCTCGTCGTCACCCCGCTGCGCATCGGCTTCCTGGTCCTCCTCGTCGGCACCACCATCGAGGTGCTGACGAAGGAGGGCAGCCGCAGCATCGCGGACCTGTTCTGGAGGAGAAAGATGCGTAACCACGTCGTCGTCATCGGCTACGGCACCAAGGGGCGCAGCGCCGTCAACACGCTGCGCCGCCAAGGCGAGCCGGCCGAGAAGATTCTGGTCATCGACGCCCACGCCAGCGCCGTCGCGGACGCCAACTTCGACGGCCTTGCGGCCTTCCAGGGCGACGCCACGCGCCGTGACCTGCTGCGCCGGGCGGAGATCAGCAAGGCCAAACAGGTCATCATCTCGTTGGACCGGGACGACACGGCGATCCTCGCCACCCTCACCGTGCGCCAGCTCAACCCCACCGCGGGGGTGGTGGTGGCCGTCAGGGAGCACGAGAACGTCCCCCTGGTGCGCCAGTCCGGGGCCTCGTCCGTGGTGACCAGCTCCGAAACCGTCGGACGCCTGCTCGGTCTCTCGGCCATCGGCCCCGAGCTCGGGACCATCATGCAGGACATGCTCACCGGCGCCGAGGGCCTTGAGGTCCACCAGCGCCTGGCCGAGTCCCACGAGGCCGGGCAGCCCCCGTCGGCGGTCCAGGGCGAGCGGGTGATCGGGATCATCCGCAACGGGACGCTGCGCCGGTTCTACGACCAGACCGCAGGCAAGATCGAGATCGGCGACGAGCTGATCGTGGTGCGGCGGGCGCAACCGCCGGCGAAGGACGCCCACGCCCTCCTCGCGCGTCACTACGACGACTAGCGGCTAGGATTGGGCGCCTGAGGCAGTGGAGGGAGGCGGCGGATGTCCGAAGACTCGCTCACGGGTGCCTCCCGCCTCGTCACCGGCCCCGAGCAGCCGCGGCTGCGCATGCGGCACCGGCTGGCCCGGCTGGGCGCGGTGCGGTCGAAGTCCGCCGTCCTGGACCCGCTGTTCCGGATCGTCAGGTCCAACCACCCCAAGGCTGACCTCGAGCTCATCGAGCGCGCCTACCGGGTGGCCGAGCATTACCACGAGGGCCAGAAGCGCAAGTCCGGGGACCCCTACATCACGCACCCGCTCGCGGTGGCCACCATCCTGGCCGAACTGGGCATGACCGAACCCGTCCTGGTGGCCGCGCTCCTCCATGACACGGTGGAGGACACGGACTACTCGCTGGAGCAGCTCAGGGTGGAGTTCTCCGACGAGGTGGCGCGGATGGTGGACGGCGTCACCAAGCTGGACAAGCTGACCTACGGGGAGACCGCGAAGGCCGAGACCATCCGCAAGATGATCATGGCCACCTCCGAGGAGGTGCGGGTGCTGGTGATCAAGCTCGCGGACCGCCTGCACAACATGCGGACCCTGGGCTTCCTGCGGCCGGACAAGCAGGTGCGCATCGCCACGGAGACCCTCAACATCTTCGCCCCCCTGGCACACCGCCTCGGCATGAACACCATCAAGTGGGAGCTCGAGGACCTGTCGTTCGCCGTCATCGAGCCCAAGGTGTACGCGGAGATCGTGGACATGGTGGCGCAGCAGGCGCCCTACCGCGAGCGCTACCTGCGCGAGCTCATCGCAGAGTTCCAGACCCTGCTCAGTGAGGCGAAGATCACCGCCACCGTGTACGGCCGGCCCAAGCACTACTACTCGATCTACCAGAAGATGATGGTCCGGGGCCGCGACTTCAAGGAGATCTACGACCTCATCGGGCTGCGCGTCCTCGTCGCGGACACCGCCACCTGCTACGCGGTGCTCGGCGTGGCGCACGCCGCGTGGAAACCCATTCCGGGCCGGTTCAAGGACTACATCGCCGGGCCGAAGTTCAACCTGTACCAGTCCCTGCACACCACCGTCCTGGGGGTCAACAACGAGCCGGTCGAGTTGCAGATCCGCACGCACGAGATGCACCGCCGCGCCGAGTACGGTGTCGCGGCGCACTGGAAGTACAAGGAGGACCTCCGCCACGGCGTCACGCCGGAGGAGGCCGGGCTGCGCGCCATGCATCAGCTCGGCGTCATGTCGAAGGAGACGGAGGATCCCAGCGAGTTCCTCGACTCGGTGATGTTTGAGATCAACTCCGACGAGATCTACGTGTTCACACCCAAGGGCGAGGTGATCGCGCTGCCGGTCGGCGCCACGCCCGTGGACTTCGCGTTCGCGGTGCACACGCAGGTGGGTTACCGCTGCATCGGGGCGCGCGTCAACGGCCGCCTCGTGGCGCTGAGCACCAGGCTGGCCCAGGGCGACAAGGTGGAGGTGCTCACCTCGAAGGCGGAGGGCGCCGGCCCCAGCAGGGACTGGCTCGGGTTCGTCGTATCGACTCGCGCTCGTCAGAAGATCAAGCAGCACTTCTCCCGCGAACGTCGCGACGAGGCGATCGAGCAGGGCAAGGATGCGCTCGCCAAGGACCTGCGCCGCACGGGCATCCCCATGCAGCGTCTGCTCACCCTCGAGAACCTCACCGCTGTGGCCAACGAGCTGGGTTTCAAGGATGTGCCGAGCCTCTACAACGCCATCGGTGAGGGCCACCTCGGCTCGCAGGGCGTGGTGGAGAAGCTGATCGTGCTGCACGGCGGGGAGGAGGAGGCCGTCGACACGGTCACCGAGGACGTCGTGGTCAAGCAGCGCCGGCGGCCTGTGCGCGACGGAGCCCACATCCTCGTCGACGGGGACGACGCGGTGGTGGCGAAGTTCGCCAAGTGCTGCTACCCGCTGCCGGGTGACGAGATCATCGGGTTCGTGACCCGCAGCGAAGGGGTGTCGGTGCACCGCGCGGACTGCTCCAACGTGCCGGCGCTGATGCGCGAGCCCGAGCGCATCGTCGACGTGGCCTGGTCCGGTCACGAACGTGGAGCGAGCTTCCTGGTCACCATCCAGATCGAGGGCATCGACAGGGCCCGGCTGCTGTCCGACGTGTCGTCGGTGCTGTCGGAGCACCACGTCGACATCATCGCGGTCAACATCACCACCAACAAGCAGCGCCAGTTCAGCGGCAAGATGACGTTCGAATCAGCGGATCCGACGCACCTGCAGCATGTGATCGCCCAGGTGCGCCGGATCCCCGGTGTCTACGACGTGTTCCGTGTGTCCGGTTAGCGGGCCGTGAAGTCCGCGAGCGTCTCGCGGGCCTGGTCCAGCCAGCTGGTGTAGGTCTCGATGGACTGCTTGGCGTCCTTGGCCTTCTTCGCATCGCCCTTGGCCTCTGCGGCCGCCAGATCCGACTCCAGCTTGGCGATCTGGGTCTCGAACATGCGCACCGTGTCCTCAGCGCGACGGCGGGCCTCGGGATCCGTACGGCGCCACTCGTCGGCCTCCATCGCGGCCACCTTCTCACTGACGGTGCGCACGCGGGCGTCGAGGTCACGCATGGCGCCCCTCGGCACGTGGCCGAGGTCTGCCAGCTTGGCGAGGAAGTCCCGGTGGATGGTCTTGGCGGCCTCCACGTCAGTCACGCCCTCGAGGTCCTTCTCCACCTGCTCGACGAGCGTCTGCTTGGCGGCCAGGTTCTCCGACTGCTCCCCGTCCACGGCGCTCTGCGCGGCGGTGCGGGCCTCGAAGAACGAGTCCTGGATGGCGCGGAACTTCGCCCACAGGCCGTCGTCGTCTGCGCGCCGGGCGCTGCCGGCGGCCTTCCAGCGCTGCATGAGGTCGCGGAAGGCCGCCGAGGTGGCCCCCCAGTCGGTGGAGGCGGCCAACGGCTCCGCCTCGGCGATGATGGCCTCCTTGGCGGCCTTGGCGCCGTCCCGGACCTGGTTGAGCTCGGCGAAGTGCGTCTTGCGGCGGCGCGTGTACTGCGTGCGCGCCGACGAGAACCGGTGCCAGAGCTCGTTGTCCGTGGCCCGATCCACGCGGGGGAGTGCCTTCCACTCGTCGAGCAGGACGCGGAAGCGGTCCACGCCGCCGCGCCAGTCGTCGCCCTCGGCCAGCTTCTCGGCCTCCTCGACCATGGCCTCCTTCGCGGCCACCGTCACGGCGTTCTGCTCGGCCCGCTGGGCCTTGCGGGCCTCGATCTGGGCCGGCAGCACCTCCAGCAGGGCATCGAGGCGCCGGGTCAGGGCCTCGAGGTTGCCGACGGCGTTGGCCTCGGCAACGTTTCCGCGGGCGGTCGTGATGGCCGTGCGTGCCTCTTCGGGCGACATCGCCTGGGCCGCGACCCGGGACTCGAGCAGGCCCACCTCGGCGGCCAGGTTCTCGAACCGCCGGACGTAGAACGCCATTGCTTCGTCAGGGGTGGAATCGGGGATCTGCCCGACACTTCGTTCTGTGTCACCCACACGGACATAGACCGTGCCGTCGGCGTCGACGCGGCCGAAATCGGAGGGCGCTTGGGGTTCGCTCATGCGCCCAATCTAGCCGTATAGGGTGTCGTCGTGCTCATCCAGCCCATTCAGGTTTCGCCCTGGCAGTCGAACTGCTACCTCGTCTCACCGGACGAGGACACGCCCGAGTGCATCATCGTCGATCCAGGCATCACGGCCGCCGAACCCGTGATGGCCGCCGTCGCCGAGCGGGGGCTGCGGCCGGTGGCCCTCGTGGCCACGCACGGCCACCTCGACCACGTCGGGGATGCCCATCTCCTGGCCGCCCGGTGGGACATCCCGCTCTACCTGGCATCCGCGGATCAGCATCTCCTGGCGCGGCCCGGGGACGGGCTGGGCCCGCAGGGTGCCGCGCTGATGCTGCAACTGACCGGGTCCGCGACACTTCCTCCGGTGGCAGATCTGCGAGGCTTGGACGCGCCGGTGGACCTGGCGCGCCTCATCCTCACGCCCTTCCCCGCGCCCGGTCACACCCGGGGCTCCACCCTTCTCCAGTTCACCTCCGCACGCACCTCGGTGGTGTTCACCGGCGATGTGCTCTTCGCGGGCACCATCGGCCGCACCGATCTGCCCGGCGGTAACATGTCCGAGATGCGCGAGTCGCTGCGGCGTATCGTCGAGCACTTCCCGGCCGAGACGTCACTGCTTCCCGGCCACGGGCAGCCCACCACCCTCGCCCAGGAGCTCGAGTCCAACCCGTTCCTGCAGCACGACAGTTTGTGAGGAAGCCGTGTCCCGCCCCAAGCCGCTGAGCGGTTACCCCGAGTTCCTCCCCGCCGGCCGCATCGTCGAGAACCGCGTCCTCGACGTGGTCACCACCACGTTCGAGCTGCACGGCTTCGCACCCATCGAGACCCGCGCCGTGGAGCCGTTGGCACAGCTGTCGCGCAAGGGCGAGATCGAGAAGGAGATCTACGTCGTGCGCCGGCTGCACGCCGAGCCGGGCGACGCGGACGAGTTGGGGTTGCACTTCGACCTGACCGTGCCGTTCGCGCGCTACGTGCTGGAGAACGCCGGCCACCTCGCATTCCCCTTCCGGCGCTATCAGGTCCAGAAGGTGTGGCGCGGCGAGCGGCCTCAGGAGGGGCGCTACCGGGAGTTCACGCAGGCGGACATCGACATCGTGGGCCAGGACGCGCTCGCCGCCCACCACGACGTCGAGATCCCGTTGGTGGCCCTGGACGTGTTCGAGCGGCTCCACCGCGACCTCGGCCTCCCGCCGGTGTCGCTGCGCGTCAACAACCGCAAGCTCGCCGAGGGGTTCTACCGCGGAGTGGGCCTGGAGGATCCCGCCGCCGTGCTGCAGCGGGTGGACAAGTTCGACAAGATCGGTCCGGACGCAGTGGTCGCCCTGCTCATCGACGAGCTGGGGATCGGTGGCGCGGAGGCCAGGGCCTGCGTCGCGCTGGCGGGGATCGAGGCCACGGACGAGTCCTTCGTCGACGCCGTCCGCGGCCTCGGCGTCACCCACGACCTGTTGGATCAGGGCCTCGACGAGCTGGCCGCGCTGATCCGCGTGGCGCGACGCTCGGCGCCGGGCCGCGTGGTGGCGGACCTCAAGATCGCCCGCGGCCTGGATTACTACACGGGCACGGTCTACGAGACCTTCCTGGTGGGGTCGGAGAAGCTCGGCTCCGTGGCCTCCGGCGGCCGCTACGACTCGCTGGCCAGCGATGGCAAGGTCACCTTCCCAGGCGTCGGCTACTCGTTCGGCATAACGCGCATCCTGGCTCCGCTCATCGGAAAGGGTCTGCTCACGGCCTCGAGGAGCGTGCCCAGCGCCGTGCTCGTGGCGGTGGACAACGAGGAATCCCGCGAGGTGGCCATCCAGGTGGCCGGCGCGTTGCGGGCCCGGGGCATCGCCGTCGAGGTGGCGCCGAAGGCGGACAAGTTCGGCAAGCAGATCCGTTACGCCGAGCGTCGCGGCATCCCGTTCGTCTGGTTCGGCGCAGGTCACGACGATTCGGTCAAGGACATCCGCTCCGGGGAGCAGATCCCCGCCTCCCCGGAGACCTGGCAACCGCCGCGGGGCGACCTGCGGCCATCCGTGGGCGCCGTGGGCGGCTAGCCAACGGCTACGATGTGCGGGCGAGCTGCACCGTCTATGCAGCCGAACGAGAGGAATACCGTGATCCGCACCCACGACGCCGGCACCCTGCGCGCCGAGCACAACGGTCAGCAAGTCGTCCTCGCCGGATGGGTGGCCAAGCGCCGCGACCACGGCGGCCTGGCCTTCATCGATCTCCGCGACGCCTCCGGGCGCGTGCAGGTGGTCATCCGCGACGAGCTGCTGGAGGCCACCGGCGCCCATGACCTGCGCAACGAGTACTGCATCAAGGTCACCGGCGTCGTCGAGGTCCGGCCGGAGGGCAACGAGAACCCAGACCTGTCCACCGGCGAGATCGAGGTCGCGATCACCGACCTCGAGGTGCTCAACACGTCCGCGCCGCTGCCGTTCCAGATCGACGAGCGGGTCACGGTCGGCGAGGAGGCTCGTCTCCGGTACCGCTACCTGGATCTCCGCCGTCCCGCGCCGGGCGCCGCCATCCGCCTGCGCTCGGACGTGAACAAGGCCGCGCGGCGCGTGCTGGGGGAGCGTGACTTCGTCGAGATCGAGACGCCCACGCTCACCCGCTCCACGCCGGAGGGCGCGCGTGACTTCATCGTCCCCGCCCGCCTGGCACCCGGCTCCTGGTACGCGTTGCCGCAGTCCCCCCAGCTGTTCAAGCAGCTGTTGATGGTGGCCGGCATGGAGCGCTACTACCAGATCGCCCGTTGTTACCGCGACGAGGACTTCCGCGCCGACCGGCAGCCGGAGTTCACCCAGCTCGACGTGGAGATGAGCTTCGTCGACCAGGACGACGTCATCGAGCTCGGCGAGGCGCTGATCAAGGAGATCTGGACGCTGATCGGCGCCGAGCTGGACGCACCGTTCCCCCGGATCACCTACCTCGACTCCATGGACCGTTACGGCTCCGACAAGCCGGACCTCCGCTTCGATCTCGAGATCAGCGAGCTCACCGGCTACTTCGCCGAGACCACCTTCCGCGTGTTCCAGGCGCCCTACGTGGGCGCCATCGTGATGCCCGGTGGCGGCTCGCAGCCGCGCCGCACGTTCGACGCGTGGCAGGAGTGGGCGAAGCAGCGCGGCGCCAAGGGCCTGGCCTATGTGACCCTCGACGAGAACGGCGAGCTGGGCGGGCCCGTCGCCAAGAACCTGTCCGCCGCGGAGCGCGACGGCCTCGCCGCGGCCACCGGCGCCAAGCCCGGCGACTGCATCTTCTTCGCGGCCGGTGCGAGGACGTCGTCGCAGGCGCTGCTGGGCGCCGCGCGCAACGAGATCGGCGAGCGGTGCGGTCTCATCGACGAGGACGCGTGGAGCTTCCTCTGGGTGATCGACGCCCCCCTGTTCAAGCCCACCTCGGACGCGAAGGCCGAGGGTGACGTCGCCGTCGGCGAGGGCGCCTGGACAGCCGTGCATCACGCGTTCACCTCGCCCAAGCCCGAGTGCCTCGACACGTTCGACACCGACCCGGGCGGCGCGCTGGCATACGCCTACGACATCGTGTGCAACGGCAACGAGATCGGCGGCGGGTCCATCCGTATCCACCGTCGCGACGTGCAGGAGCGCGTGTTCAAGGTGATGGGGATCGGCGCCGAGGAGGCGCAGGAGAAGTTCGGCTTCCTCCTCGATGCGTTCCAGTTCGGCGCGCCGCCCCATGGCGGCATCGCGTTCGGCTGGGACCGGATCGTCGCGCTGTTGAGCAGGTCGGACTCGATCCGCGACGTCATCGCCTTCCCGAAGAGCGGCGGCGGGTACGACCCGCTGACCCAGGCCCCGGCTCCGATCTCCGCGCAGCAGCGCAAGGAGGCGGGGGTGGACGCCAAGCCCGAGGCGAAGGGGGCCGCTCACCCCGCCACCTGAGCGTCGTGGGGCGACCCACCCGGTCCCTGAGGAGCCCGGCGTCGCTCACGTACCCGAAAGCACGGTGAATGTGCGAAGCGGGGCCTCAGGGGCGCTCGAGGTGAGACCTCGTCGGCGTGTCGTGCCCGCGGAGGGCGGGTCCGCGGGAGGGCGGGACGGGGGGTGGCGCGGTCAGCCGCCGAGGACGTTGGGGACGCTGCGCGGGCGGAGCACCAGCCACAGTGCGGCCGTCGACAACACCGCACAGACCAGGATGCCGGTACCCATCGGGACCGCGCTGGTCATCGGGACCAGCCCGATGAGCGGGCCCACCGCGGACCCGACGACCTGCGTCACCGCCCCCATGAGGGAGGCCGCCGTGCCGGAGTGCCTCCGGTGGTTGTGCAGCAGGAGGATCTGGCCGCACGGGGCCGCCAGGCCGAAGCCGAACGTCAGCGTGAAGAGGGCCGGGATGAGCGGCTGGTAGCCGACGTCCGCGGCGTCGACGAGCAGCACCGCCAGGCCAGCGGTCACCATGAGGCCGGTGGCCAGGACCAGGACCCACTGAGGTCCCCAACGCTGCGCCAGCCGGCTGCCGAGCTGCACGCCGACGAACACACCGAACGAGCAGATGGCGAACACCGTGCCGAAGCCGCGGGGAGTGAGGCCGTAGACCTCCTGAAGCAACACCGAGGAGCTGGACACGTAGGAGAAGAGCGCCCCGAACGCGAACGCCGCGACCAGGATGGCCCCCAGCGCCATCCGGTCGGTGAACACGGCCTTGAACGCGAGGCCGATGGGCTTGAGACCACCTGAGGTCCGCTCGGACGGGGGCCGGGTCTCCACCGTCGTGACGGCGATGAGCACGATGACGACGGCGCCGTAGGCCGCGAGGCCCCAGAACACGCCCCGCCAGTCCATGAATCCCACCATCCAGGAGCCGACGATGGGCGCGACGATGGGCGCCAACCCTGAGATCAGCGCCAGCCGCGACAGCATCACCACGAGCGGGCGGCCGCTGAACAGGTCGCGCGCCATGGCCATCGCGACGACGGCGCCGCCGGCGGCACCCACGCCCTGGAGCACGCGCATGGCGGTGAGGAACTCGATGGTGGGCGCGGTGGCGACGAGCACCGACGACAGGACGTGCAGGATCGAGCAGGCGATCAGCGGGATCCTGCGGCCGAGGCGGTCGCTGAGGGGCCCGACGAGGAGCTGGCCGGTCGCGAAACCGAGGGTGGTGGCCGAGAGCGTCAACTGAACCTGCGCGTCGGACAGCAGCAGGTCCGCCTTCAGCGCGGGGAAGGCGGGTAGGTAGAGGTCGATGGTGAACGGTCCGAGGCCCGTCAACATCCCCAGCGTGAGGATGATGGCGATGCGACGGCGCCGCGAGAAGGAGTTTCCGAGGTGCGAGGCCACAACCGCCCATCCTAGGAAGGTTCCGGTTTCAAACAAACTCGGCCCGGCTAGAGTGGCGCCGATGAGCTTCGACCTGTTCGGCAACCCGGACCCCGCGCCCCCGGCGAGGGGCGGCACGCTGAGCGACGCCACGAACCCGCAGGCCCCGCTCGCGGTGCGGATGCGGCCCCGGACCCTGGACGAGATCGTGGGCCAGCGCCAGTTGCTGGCGCCCGGCTCGCCGCTGCGGCGCCTGGCCGAGGGCCAGCCCATGTCGGTGTTCCTGTGGGGTCCCCCGGGCGTGGGCAAGACCACCATCGCCTCCGTGGTCTCCCAGGCGACCAACAGGCGCTTCGTCGAGCTGTCGGCCGTCACGGCCGGGGTGAAGGAGGTCCGTGCCGAGCTGGAGACCGCCCGCCGGGAGCTCGCGCGGGGGAACGCCACCGTCCTGTTCGTCGACGAGGTGCACCGCTTCTCCAAGGCTCAGCAGGACGTGCTGCTGCCAGCCGTGGAGAACCGCCTTGTCACCCTCATCGCCGCCACCACGGAGAACCCGTCCTTCTCCGTCATCTCGCCGCTCCTGTCCCGCTCCCTGCTGCTGCGGCTCCAGCCGCTCAGCACGGAGGATCTGGTGGGGTTGCTGGCCCGTGCGCTCACCGACGAGCGCGGCCTGCGCCGCGCGTCGGGTGAGACGTTCGAGCTGTCGGACGAAGGCCGCGACCTCATCATCCGGCTCTCCGGCGGCGACGCGCGCCGGGCGCTGACCTACCTGGAGGAGTCGGCGGCCGCGGCGGAGTCACTGGGCACCGGGACCATCGACGAGGCGGCGGTCGAGTCCTCGGCGGACCGCGCGGCCGTGCGCTATGACCGAGACGGGGACCAGCACTACGACATCATCTCGGCCTTCATCAAGTCCATCCGGGGCTCGGACGTCGACGCGGCCCTGCACTACCTGGCCCGCATGCTGGAGGCGGGGGAGGACCCGCGGTTCATCGCCCGCAGACTGATGATCTCGGCCTCCGAGGACATCGGCATGGCGGCCGGGGGAGTGCTGCAGACCTGCGTCGCGGCGGCGCAGGCAGTCCAGCTGCTCGGCATGCCCGAGGCGCGGATCACGTTGGCCCACGCCACCGTCGCGGCCGCCACGGCGCCGAAGTCGAACGCCGCCTACGTGGCGCTCGACGAGGCCATCGCAGACGTGCGGCGCGGCAAGGGTGGCCTCGTGCCCCCGCATCTGCGCGACGCCCACTACGCCGGGGCCGAGAAGCTGGGTCACGGGCAGGGCTACCGCTATCCCCATGACTTCCCCCACGGGGTGGTGGCGCAGACGTACCTGCCGGAGGATCTGGAGGGCGCCGCCTACTACCGCCCGACCGATCACGGGCAGGAGGCGGCCATCGCGGAGCGCGTCTCGCTGCTGCGCGGGCTCCTGGCCGGGGACCCGTCGGCTAGAGTTACGCCGTCCGCAGATCCAAGGAGGACAGGACCATGACCGTTGGAGACATCGCCGGGCTGATCGCCGCGATCGCGCTGTGCGTGCTCGTCGCCCTGCTGGCCGTTCCGTTGCTCAAGCTCAGCCGGGTGCTGGATGAGGTGCGCCTCACCGTGCGCGATGTCGGCCACAACTCCGTGCCCATCCTGCAGGAGCTCAAGGGCACCGTGCTGGCCACCAACGAGGAGCTGGCCAAGCTGAGCCTCGTGACAGACGACGTCAGCCGGGCCTCCGGCCACGCCACCGTGGTGACCGAGAACGCCGCCCAGATGTCGACGCTGTTCGCCGCGACACTCGGGGGGCCGCTCGTCAAGACGGCCGCCTTCAGCTACGGCATCCGCAAGGCGCTCAAGGGACGGAAGAAGACATGAGCCGCCTGTTCTGGATCCTCGTCGGCGTCGGCCTGACCGTCGTCGTGGTCCTCCGGGGCAAGGAGTTGATGCACCGCCTGACCCCCAAGGGTGTGCAGGAGCAGATGGTGGCCAAGGGCCATGAGGCGGCCGCCGGTTTCGGCGATTTCATGGCGACCTTCCGCGCCGCCATGGCCCAGCGCGAGGCCGAGCTCCGCGACGAGCTGAACATCAACGCACCCACCCACTGACCACTCAAGGGACCCCACGCATGAAGACCTCCGAGATCCGGAGCCGTTTCGTCGACTTCTTCGCCGCCAACGACCACACCGTCGTGCCCAGCGCGTCGCTGCTCTACAACGACCCCACGCTCTTGTTCGTCAACGCCGGCATGGTGCCGTTCAAGCCGTACTTCCTCGGTGACGAGCCGGCCCCCTTCAAGCGCGCCGTGTCGTCGCAGAAATGCGTGCGGACCCTGGACATCGACGAGGTGGGCAAGACCACGCGGCACGGCACGTTCTTCCAGATGCTGGGCAACTTCGCGTTCGGTGACTACTTCAAGGAAGGCGCCATCAACTACGCCTGGCAGCTCGTCACGGGCTCAGAGGCCGACGGCTGCTGGGGCTTCGACCCGGACAAGGTCTGGGTGACTGCGCTCTACGGGGACCAGGAGACCATCGACCTGTGGCGGCAGGTGGGCGTTCCGCGCGAGCACATCCAGGAGCGCGGCCTCAAGGACAACTACTGGCACATGGGCGTGCCCGGGCCCGGGGGCCCCTGCTCGGAGATCTACATCGACCGGGGTCCGGAGTTCGGCGCCGAGGGCGGCCCCGAGGCGGATGAGGACCGGTTCCTGGAGATCTGGAACCTGGTGTTCCAGCAGGAGGAACTGTCCGCGGTCCGGAAGAAGGACGACTTCGACGTGCTGCGGCCGCTGCCCAGCCAGAACATCGACACCGGCTCCGGCCTGGAGCGGGTCGCGCTGCTCAAGCAGGGCGTGGCCAACATGTACGAGATCGACGAGGTGTTCCCGGTGATCGCCAAGGCGGCGGAGCTCTCCGGGCGCCGCTACGGCGCTGACCCCACCGACGACGTGCGCTTCCGGGTGGTCGCGGACCATGTCCGTTCGTCGCTGATGCTGATGACCGACGGCGTGACCCCCGGCAACGAGGCCCGCGGCTACGTCCTCCGCCGCCTGCTGCGCCGGGTCGTGCGGTCCATGCGCCTGCTGGGCGTCGGGGACCCGGTGCTGGGGGAGCTGCTGCCCGTCTCCCGGGACCTGATGCAGGTCTCCTACCCCGAGATCGCGGAGAACTGGGCCCGGGTGTCGCAGGCCGCGGTCGCGGAGGAGGAGTCGTTCCGCCGCACGCTGCAGGCCGGCACGCTCCTGTTCGACATGGCGGTGGGGGAGGCGAAGGCGCAGGCCTCGTCGACGCTCGGCGGCGCGCCCGCGTTCCAGCTGCACGACACCTACGGCTTCCCGATCGACCTGACCATGGAGATGGCCTCGGAGCAGGGTCTCACCGTCGATCGGGCCAAGTTCGACGAGCTCATGAAGGAACAGAAGGAGCGGGCCCGGGCAGACGCCAAGTCGAAGAAGGGCGTCACCGCCTCGATGGAGGCCTATCGGGAGCTCCGCGATCGCGGCGAGGTGCCGTTCCTCGGCTACACGGACCTCGACGTGTCCACCCGGATCCGCGGCATCATCTCCGGCGGCGTCACGACGGACCGCGCGCGGGACGGCAGCACCGTGGAGATCGTGCTGGAGGAGACGCCCTTCTACGCGGAGGCCGGTGGCCAGGACGCCGACCACGGCACCATCGTGGGTGAGGGGTTCACGCTCGAGGTGCTCGACGTGCAGAAGCCGGTCCCCGGACTGACCGTGCACCGCGTCGAGGTGTTCGGCGAGCTCGCCCTCGGTGCCGCGGCCGACGCGAGGGTGGACGCCCTCGCCCGGCACGGCGCCAGCCAGGCCCACACGGCCACGCACATCGTGCACGCGGCGCTGCGGGAGCTTGTCGGCCCCACGGCCACGCAGGCGGGCTCGTACAACAAGCCCGGCTACATGCGCTTCGACTTCTCCTCCCCTCAGGGGCTCTCCGGGCAGCTGAAGGCGGAGGTGGAGGCGCGCGCCAACCAGGCGATCGCCGACAACTTCGCCGTGACGGCCCAGCAGATGCCGCTGGAGCGGGCCAAGGCGCTCGGGGCCATGGCCATGTTCGGCGAGAAGTACCCGCCCATGGTCCGGATGGTGGAGCTGGCCGGACCCTGGTCCCGCGAGCTGTGCGGCGGCACGCACGTCGGCACCACCGCGGAGATCGGGGTGCTCAACCTGCTGTCCGAGGCCTCCATCGGCTCCGGGGTACGACGCGTCGAGGCTCTGGTCGCGCACGACGCGTTCGCCAAGTTCGCGGCGGAGCGGGCGCTCGTGTCCCAGCTCACGGACTCGCTCCGGGTGCAGCCGGACCAGCTCGTCGGCCGCGTCGAGCGGCTGGTGGCGCAGTTGAAGGAAGCCGAGAAGCAGATCGCGGCCCTCAACTCCGAGCGCCTTCTCGCCTCGGCGCCCGGCATGGCGGACAAGGCCGTCGACGTGGGCGGCGTCAGGTTCCTGGGGCTTGAGGTGCCCGGTGTCGCGGGGGCGGACCTGCGGACACTGGCGCTGGACCTCAGGGAGCGGTTGGGCTCCGGCGCCGCGGTCGTGGCGCTGGTCGGCGGGGCGGACAAGCCCAGCGTCCTCGTCACCACCAATGACGCGGCGCGCGGCCTGGGTCTGCGCGCTGGACAGCTCATCGCCCCGGCCTGTGCCGCGCTCGGCGGCAAGGGCGGCGGCAAGGACGATCTCGCGCAGGGCGGCGGCACGGACGCCGGCGCCGCCCCCGAGGCGATCGCCGCGGTCCGGCAGGCGTTGGAGACGCGTGCCTGAGAGCGCACGGCTGGGCATCGACTGGGGAAAGGCGCGCATCGGGGTGGCCGCCAGCAACCGCGGCACCACCTTCGCCTACCCGGTGGAGACCGTGCCCGCCGGGGCGGGCGAGCTGGCCCGCCTTGGCGCGCTGGTGGCGGAGTACCAGCCCGGCGTGATCTACGTCGGCCTCCCGCTGACGCTCTCGGGTGAGCGCGCGATCGCGGCTCAGCACGTCCTGGCCAGGGCGGCGGCGTTGGCCGCCGTCGTCGCGCCGGTGCCGGTGCGGCTGGTCGACGAGAGAATGAGTACCGTCGCGGCATCCCGTAGTCTGGGCAGCGCCGGACGCCGCACGAAGCAGCAGCGCAGCGTGATCGACCAGGCGGCAGCCGTCGAGATCCTGCAGCGGGCCATCGACGGCGAGGAGCGTGGGGGCGCCCCCGTCGGCGAACCCGCACCGAAGGAGGAACCGTGAGCCCCGCGTTGTTCGACAACGACAGCCAACTGGACTGGCGCAAGATCGGCTACTACGCGCGCAGCGCGTTCGCCGTGCTCCTGTCCGTGGCCGTCCTGGTGGGCGGCGGATGGTTCGTCTACTCGAAGGCGCAGGACGCCTACATCGCGTGGCGCACGGAGGATGACTTCATGGGTGAGGGGACGGACCCGGTGCAGGTGGTCATCCCGAGCGGCGCCACCATCACGCAGATCGGCGATCTGCTCACCGAGGCCGGGGTGATCAAGTCCACCCGGACCTTCCGGCAGGTGGCGCAGCGCAGTGGCGAGTCCTCCCAGTTGCAGGCCGGCCGGTTCAACCTCAGGAAGGAACTGCCGGCTGAGACGGCCTTCGCGATGCTGCTGGACCCGGCCAACCAGCAACGGCTCATGGTGACCTTCCCGGAGGGCACCACCGCCCTCGAGCAGGTGTCCATCATCGCCGCGAAGACCGGTCTCGCGGCTGCCGACATCACGGCCGCGGCCGCCGACACCAGCGTCTTCCCGCTGCCCGACTTCGCGGGCGGCAAACTGGAGGGTTTCCTCTTCCCCTCGACGTATGCCGTGCAGGAGCCGCCGCAGGCCGCCGCCATCCTGACCTCGCAGGTCAGGCAGTTCGGTTTGGTGGCGGAGTCGATCAGCCTCGAGGGCCGCGCGGCGGAGATGTCCGTGGACCCCCTGAGCGTGGTGACGATCGCGTCGATCATCGCCAGCGAGGTCAACGTGCCGGCGGACCAGCCCAAGGTGGCCGCGGTCATCTACAACCGTCTGGAGCAGGACATGCCGCTGCAGATGGACTCCACCGTGCACTATGCGGTGGGCAAGTCCGGCTCGGTGACCACCACCGCCCAGGACCGCGCCACCGCGTCGCCCTACAACACCTACCTCAACACCGGCCTCCCCCCGGGCCCCATCAGCAACCCCGGCCAAACGGCGCTCGAGGCGGCCCTGTCGCCGGCGGACATCGGGTCCCTGTACTTCGTGACCGTGGACCTGGACACCGGTGAGACCCGCTTCGCGGACACCCTCGAGGAGCACAACGCCAACGTGGCGCTCTTCCAGGCGTGGTGCCAGGCCAACACCGGCCGATGCTGAGGCGTTCCGGCGTCGTCGGAGACCCTGCCGACCATTCGCTGTCCCCGGCCATCCACCG
The DNA here is from genome assembly GCF_055326215.1 of Tessaracoccus pujii. NCBI lineage: Bacteria > Bacillati > Actinomycetota > Actinomycetes > Propionibacteriales > Propionibacteriaceae > Tessaracoccus > Tessaracoccus pujii. The sequence continues at coordinate 48,574 of NZ_JBUZNP010000010.1, forward strand.
CGCCGGGTACGCGGCGCACGGCCTGGACTGGTCCTACGACGCCTACACCGTGGCCCCTGCGGACCTGGACGATTTCGTGTGGGCCAGGCTCGACGATCCCGCGTGGGCGGGGTTGAGCGTCACCGCGCCCCACAAGGAGGCGATTCTCGCCTTCGGGGACGCCGACGAACCCACCCGCCTGCTGGGTGCCGGGAACACGCTCATCTTCGGCGACGGGGGCGCACGGGTCTTCAACACCGACGTGCCCGGTTTCGTGCGCGCCTGGCGTGCGCACGGCCTCGGTGTGCCCGGCCGGGCGGCGATCCTGGGCAACGGCGCCACCGCCAGGTCCATCCTGGTGGCGCTGGCTGGTCTCGGCGTGCGCGAGGTCCAGTTCCTCGCCCGCACCCCCGAGCGGGCGGCCGGGGCGCTTGACCTGGCCTCCGCTCTCGGGGTGAGCGCGGAGGCGGGGGTGCTGGGGGAGGACCTCGGCGCCGTCGACCTCGTCGCCAACACCATTCCGGTGGCCGCGACGGCCCCGCACGCCCGGGCGCTGGCCGCGGCGGCGGCGGTCGTGTTCGACGCCGTCTACGATCCGTGGCCGACGCCCCTGGGCGAGGCCGCGGTGGCGGCCGGGCGGACGGCGCTCAGCGGGCTGGACCTCCTGGCCGGGCAGGCGGTGGACCAGTTCTACCTGCTCACGGGCGCCCGGATGACCTTCGAGGAGTGCCGATCGGCAGCTGAGCAGGAACTGAGGCGCCGCGCGGGTCTCTGACACAATGGCGCCCATGCTTCGATACCTGACCGCCGGTGAATCCCACGGCCAAGCCCTCATCGCCACCATGGAGGGCATCCCCGCGCATGTGGAGGTCGGAGTGGAGGAGATCGCGGCCAACCTGGCGCGCCGCCGGCTGGGCGCCGGACGTGGGGCGCGGATGAAGTTCGAGGCCGACGAGGTGACGCTGCTCGGCGGGTTCCGCCACGGCGAGACGCTCGGCTCGCCCCTGGCGATCATGATCGGCAACACCGAGTGGCCCAAGTGGCACCAGGTGATGGCCCCCGGCGCAGTGGAGGCCGACGTGCTGGCCGCCCTCGCCCGCAACGCCCCGCTGACCCGTCCGCGGCCCGGTCACGCGGACCTGGCGGGGATGCAGAAGTACGACTTCGATGAGGCGCGCCCCATCCTCGAGCGGGCCTCCGCCCGCGAGACCGCGGCCCGGGTCGCCCTGGGCACCGTCGCGCAGGCGTTCCTGCGGCAAGCGCTCGGGATCGAGGTGCTCAGCCACGTCGTCGAACTGGGCCCCGTGCGGGCCGCGCGGGCCGATCTGCCCACTGCCGCCGACCTCGCCGCCATCGACGCCGATCCCGTGCGCTGCTTCGACCAGGCGGCCTCCGAGGCGATGCAGGCCGAGGTGGAGGCGTGTCATCGGGAGGGCGACACGCTCGGCGGCGTCGTCGAAGTGGTGGCCTGGGGACTGCCGCCCGGCCTCGGCTCCCACAGCCAGGGGGACCGTCGCCTCGACGCGCGGCTGGCCGGCGCCCTCATGGGCATCCAGGCCATCAAGGGCGTGGAGGTGGGCGACGGGTTCGCTCTGGCCAGGCGGCGCGGGTCCGCGGCGCACGACGAGATCCTCCCCGGCGAGGCCGGTATCCAGCGCGCCACGCACCACGCGGGCGGCACCGAGGGCGGCATGTCCACAGGCGAGGTGCTGCGCGTGCGGGCCGCCATGAAGCCCATCGCCACGGTGCCCCGGGCCCTGCGCACCATCGACACCGCCACCGGCGAGGCGGCCGCCGCGCACCACCAGCGCTCGGACGTCTGTGCCGTCCCGGCCGCCGGCGTCGTGGCCGAGGCCATGGTCGCCCTGGTACTGGCCGAGGCGGTGTTGGAGAAGTTCGGCGGTGACTCGGTGGGCGAGACCCGACGCAACGCGCAGGCCTACCTCTCGGACGTCGCCGCCCGCGGGCTGCGGGTCGGCCGATGAGCATCGTCCTCATCGGCGCCCCCGGGGCCGGCAAGTCCACCGTCGGGAAGCGCCTCGCCAGGAAGCTCGGCCGCACCTTCGTCGACGTCGACCAGCGGATCGAGGAGGTGGTGGGCAAACCGGTTGCGGAGATCTTCGCCGACGAGGGGGAGGCCCACTTCCGCGCGCTCGAGCAGGACGCCACCATCGAACTCCTGCAGAGCCACGACGTGGTTGCGCTGGGGGGCGGTTCCGTCCTGAACCCAGCCATCCGGGCGGCCCTGGACGGCCACGAGGTGATCTGGCTGAAGGTGTCCATCGGCCAGGCCACGCGCCGCGTCGGCATGAACACGGTGCGGCCGCTGCTGCTGGGCAATGTGCGCGGCCGTCTCATCGAGCTGCTGCGTGAGCGCACCCCGGTCTACGAGGCGTTGGCCACACAGGTGGTGGACACCGACGGGCGCGGCAGCAACGAGATCGCCGACGCCCTCGCGGCGGAGCGGGAGACACAGTGAGCATCCGGGTGGGGTCCGCACTTGGCCCCTACGACGTGCACATCGAGCGGGGGGCCCTCGAGCGTCTCCCAGACCTGGTCGTGGGCGCGGACCGGGTGGCGATCATCCACCCGGCCGCGCTCGCCGGGGTGGCGGGGGTGGCCGCGCAGCTCGTCGGGCACGGCGCCCTCCTCATCGAGGTCCCCGAGGCCGAGGCGGCCAAGACGCCGGAGGTCCTGGCACGCTGCTGGGGCGCGCTCGCCGCGGCGGGGCTGACGCGCAACGACATGGTCGTGGGCATCGGGGGAGGCACCACCACGGATCTGGCCGGTTTCGTCGCCGCCACCTGGCTGCGGGGCGTGAGCTACGTCAGCGTGCCCACCTCCGTGCTCGGCATGGTCGACGCCGCGGTGGGCGGCAAGACCGGCATCAACCTGCCCGCCGGGAAGAACCTGGTGGGGGCGTTCTACGATCCGCGCGCCGTGCTGTGCGACCTGGCACTCCTCGACACCCTGCCCGAGCGCGACGTCCGGGCGGGCCTGGCGGAGGTGATCAAGTGCGGGTTCATCGCCGATCGCCGGATCCTGGAGCTGGCGACCGAGGACCTGGCCGACTGCCTCGACGTCACGGGGGAGCGGTTCGCCGACATCGTCACGCGGGCGGTCAACGTCAAGGCGGCGGTCGTGGCCACCGACTTCCGCGAGTCCACCTCCAGCGGCTCGCGGGTGGGCCGCGAGGCGCTCAACTACGGCCACACGCTGGGCCACGCCATCGAGGCGCACGCCCACTACACCTGGCGCCACGGTGACGCCATCAGCGTCGGCATGGCATGGATGGCACGGGTCTCCCGTGACCTGCTGGGCCTGGACGCCGCGACAGTCGAGCTCCACGATCACCTCCTCGGCGGCCTCGGGCTGCCGCTGCGCTACGACGGCGACGCCTACCCGCAGCTCCGGGGCATCATGAGCCTGGACAAGAAGGCCAGGGGCAGCCGCCTGCGCCTCGTGGGCCTCGCCGCCCAGGGCGCCCCGGTGATCATCGACGGACCCGACGAGGCCGTGCTGGAGGCCGGCTATGCCGAGCTCGGATAGGCGATCGGCGGCACTCTCGGGTAGAGTGCCACGTTGGCCGGACAGCGCCCGCACAGTCACTGCGAACGAGGAGAGCCTTTCATGGCGTCAACCAATGATCTCAAGAACGGAATGGTGCTCGACCTCGACGGTCAGCTCTGGCAGGTGCTGTGGTTCCAGCACCACAAGCCGGGCAAGGGCAACACCGTGGTCCGCTCCAAGCTGAAGCACGTCCTGAGCGGCAAGATCATCGACCGCACGTTCAACTCGGACACCAAGGTGGACACCGCGACGGTGGACCGCCGCGAGATGCAGTACCTGTACCTCGACGGCGACGCCTACATCTTCATGGACAACACCTCCTTCGAGCAGTTCCACGTGCCCGCCGAGACCGTCGGGGACGCCAAGGACTACATGCTGGAGAACCAGACCGCCATCGTCGCGACGCACGAGGGGGAGCCGCTGTTCATCGAGCTGCCCGCCTCCGTGGAGCTCGAGGTCACCTACACCGAGCCCGGCCTGCAGGGGGACCGCTCCACCGGCGGCACCAAGCCCGCCACGCTGGAGACGGGCAAGGAGATCCAGGTGCCCCTGTTCATCACCACCGGCGAGCGGATCAAGGTCGACACGCGCGACGGCTCCTACCAGGGCCGCGTCAGCTCGTAGATGGAACCCACGCCCCACTACTCGGCGCAGACCAAGGCCCGCAAGGCCGCCTTGGACATCCTGTACCAGGCGGAGCTGCGCGACGACTCGCTGACCGAGACCTTCGCCGAGCAGCGCACGCTGTCCGGCGCTGTGGTGCGCGAGTTGACCACCCGCATCATCCTCGGCGTCGCCGAACACCTCGACGAGATCGACCAGCGGATCGCGGATTCCACGTCGAGCAACTGGCCGCTCGACCGGATGCCGGCCGTGGACCGTAACCTGGCCCGAATCGCGGTGTTCGAGCTCGACTACTCCGACGTGCCGCCCGCGGCGGTCATCTCCGAGGCGGTCCGCCTCGCCGGTGACCTCTCGACGGACGACTCCCCAACCTTCCTCAACGGACTACTGTCCAAGGCCCTAGCGGCCAAGCCGAACACGAACTGACGATCAAGCGAGGTGCGCATGAGTTCCCTTCCTGCGATTCTGGTATTGGAGGATGGGCGCGTATTTCGTGGCCGGTCCTTCGGCGCGGCGGGTGAGACCTTCGGCGAGTTGGTCTTCTCCACCGGTATGTCCGGCTATCAGGAGACCCTGACGGACCCGAGTTACCGCGGGCAGGTGGTGCTCGCCACCGCCCCGCACATCGGCAACACCGGATGGAACGACGAGGACGACGAGTCCTCCCGTATCTGGGTGGCCGGCTACATCGTGCGGGACCCCTCCCCGCGGCCCTCCAACTGGCGCTCGCGGCGCAGCCTGGACTCGGAGCTGGCCGCCCAGGGCGTCGTCGGGATCTCTGAGATCGACACCCGGGCGCTGACGCGCCACATCCGCGACCGCGGCGCCATGCGCGTGGGCATCTCGACGGAGACCACCAGCTCCGACGCCCTGCTGGCCCGGGTCCTGGAGCAGCCCGCCATGGCCGGGCGCGATCTCACGGCGGATGTGACCACTCCCGCCGCCTACACCGTTCCGGCCGTCGGCAGGCGGCGGGGCACCGTCGTCGCGGTGGACCTCGGCATCAAGTCGATGACCCCCAAGGAACTCGCCGCGCGTGGCCTCGACGTCCACGTGGTGCCCGCCGGCTTCACGTTCACGCAGATCAGCGCGCTCAACCCGGACGGGGTGTTCTTCAGCAACGGCCCAGGCGACCCGGCCGCGGCCGACGGGCCGGTGGAGGTGCTGCGCGAGGTGCTGCGCGCCGGCATCCCGTACTTCGGGATCTGCTTCGGCAACCAGCTCTTCGGCCGGGCTCTCGGGCTGGGCACCTACAAGCTCAAGTTCGGCCACCGCGGCATCAACCAGCCCGTGATGGACCGCACCACCGGCAAGGTCGAGGTCACCGCACACAACCACGGCTTCGCCGTCGACGCGCCGCTGGACCGCGCCGTCGAGACCCCCTTCGGAGAGGTGACGGTCAGCCACGTGTGCCTCAACGACGACGTCGTGGAGGGCCTCGAGCTCCGCCGCGACGGCAGGGTGGCCGGCTTCTCGGTGCAGTACCACCCGGAGGCCGCGGCCGGCCCCCACGACGCCAACTACCTGTTCGACCGCTTCGTCGACGTCATGTATGGAAAGGACGCCTGATGCCCCGCCGCACGGACATCTCCTCGATCCTCGTCATCGGCTCCGGCCCCATCGTCATCGGGCAGGCGTGCGAGTTCGACTACTCCGGCACCCAGGCGTGCCGGGTGCTGCGCGAGGAGGGCTTCCGGGTGATCCTGGTCAACTCCAACCCGGCCACGATCATGACGGATCCCGACTTCGCCGACGCGACCTACGTGGAGCCGATCACGCCCGAGTACGTGGAGCGGGTCATCGCCAAGGAGCGGCCGGACGCGGTGCTCGCCACCCTCGGCGGCCAGACGGCACTCAACACGGCCGTCTCGCTGCACGACAACGGCGTGCTCGCCAAGTACGGCGTCGAGCTGATCGGCGCCTCCATCGAAGCGATCCAGAAGGGCGAGGACCGGGAGCAGTTCAAGGACATCGTGCTCTCGATGACCGACATCCCAGGCGGCGTGCCGGAGGTGGCCAGGTCCCAGATCTGCCACACCCTCGACGAGGTGGTGGCCGCCGCCGAGGTGCTCGGCTACCCCGTCGTGGTGCGGCCCAGCTTCACCATGGGCGGTGTGGGCTCCGGGTTCGCTCACGACGAGGCCGAGCTGCGCCAGATCGCCGGCGCGGGCCTGTCGGCCTCCCCGGTCACCGAGGTGCTCATCGAGGAGTCCATCCTGGGGTGGAAGGAGTACGAGCTGGAGGTGATGCGCGACACGAAAGACAACGTCGTGATCATCTGCTCCATCGAGAACTTCGATCCCATGGGCGTCCACACGGGTGACTCCATCACCGTCGCGCCGGCCATGACGCTGACGGACCGCGAGTACCAACGGATGCGCGACGTGGGCATCGGCGTGATCCGGGCCGTCGGCGTGGACACCGGCGGCTGCAACATCCAGTTCGCCATCAACCCCGACGACGGCCGCATGATCGTCATCGAGATGAACCCCCGTGTGTCGCGGTCCTCGGCGCTGGCGTCGAAGGCCACGGGCTTCCCCATCGCCAAGATCGCCGCGAAGGTCGCGGTGGGCTACACACTTGACGAGATCCCCAACGACATCACCCTGGAGACGCCGGCGAGCTTCGAGCCCAGCCTGGACTACGTCATCGTCAAGGTGCCGAGGTTCGCGTTCGAGAAGTTCCCGGCAGCGGACCCCTTCCTCACCACCCACATGAAGTCCGTCGGCGAGGCCATGGGCATCGGGCGCAACTTCACCGAGGCCCTGGGCAAGGCGTTGCGCTCCCTCGAGGACCCGTCGGCGCCGTTCGACTTCGTGGCGCCTCTACAGAGCGTCGAAGACCTGCTCGCGCGGGCGTCGAAGCCGCACGACGGCCGGATCCAGCTCGTCATGCAGGCGCTGCGGGCGGGGGCCACCGTCGAGCAGGCCTACGAGGCCACGAAGATCGACCCCTGGTTCCTGGACCAGATGTCGCTGATCCTCGATGTGGCGCGGGAGGTGGGAGCGGCGCCCGAGCTCACCCCCGAACTGCTGCGCCACGCCAAGCGCCACGGCCTCTCCGACGCGCAGATCGCCTCCCTGCGCAACCTCAGCACCGAGGTGGTCCGCGGGGTCCGCTGGGCGCTGGGGATCCGGCCCGTGTACAAGTCCGTGGACACCTGTGCGGCCGAGTTCGCCGCATCGACGCCCTACATGTACTCCTCCTACGACGAGGAGAACGAGGTGCCCCCGCGCACCAAGGAGGCCGTGCTCATCCTGGGGTCCGGGCCCAACCGGATCGGGCAGGGCATCGAGTTCGACTACTCGTGCGTGCATGCCACCATGGCCCTGCGCGAGGCCGGCTACGAGACGGTCATGGTCAACTGCAACCCGGAGACCGTCTCGACGGACTACGACACCTCCGACCGGCTCTACTTCGAGCCGCTCACCGCCGAGGACGTGCTGGAGATCTACCACGCCGAGCTCCAGGCGGGTCCCGTGGCCGGCGTCATCTGCCAACTCGGCGGCCAGACCCCGCTCAAGCTCGCCCAGACGCTCAAGGACGCCGGCGTGCCCATCGTCGGCACCTCGCCGGAGGCGATCAACCTCGCCGAGGAGCGCGGCGCCTTCGGCCGGGTGCTGGCGCGCGCCGGGCTGCCGGCCCCCAAGCACGGCATGGCCACCACCGCCGAGGAGGCCAAGGCCATCGCCGCGGACATCGGCTATCCCGTCCTGGTGCGGCCCAGCTACGTGCTCGGGGGTCGCGGCATGCAGATCGTCTACACCGACGACGCGTTGGAGACCTATATCGCGAAGGCCACAGACGTGGACGCGGACCGGCCGGTGCTGGTGGACCGGTTCCTGGACGACGCCGTCGAGATCGACGTCGACGCCCTCTACGACGGCGTGGACCTGTACGTGGGCGGGATCATGGAGCACATCGAGGAGGCCGGCATCCATTCCGGTGACTCCGCCTGCGTACTGCCGCCGATCACCCTCGGCGACGCGCTGATCGAGCAGATCCGGCACTACACCCGCGAGATCGCCGAGGGGGTGGGCGTGCGCGGTCTGCTCAACATCCAGTTCGCGCTGCACGCCGACACGCTCTACGTGCTGGAGGCCAACCCCCGCGCGTCGCGCACGGTGCCGTTCGTGTCCAAGGCCACCAACACCGCCCTGGCCAAGGCCGCCGCGCTCATCATGCTGGGCCGCAGCATCGCCGACCTGCGCCTCAGCGGGATGCTGCGTGCGGAGGGCGACGGCTCCACCCCGCTCCCGGGGAGCCCGATCGCGGTCAAGGAGGCCGTGATGCCGTTCAACCGCTTCCGCACGGCCACAGGCGCCTTCGTCGACACGCTACTCGGCCCGGAGATGCGTTCCACGGGCGAGGTGATGGGGCTGTCGGACAACTTCGGCACGGCCTACGCCAAGTCGCAGGACGCCGGGGGCGGCCCGCTGCCCACGTCCGGCAAGTTGTTCGTCTCGATCGCGGACCGCGACAAGCGGCACGCCATCTGGCCGATCAAGCGGCTCGTGGACCTGGGCTTCCAGGTGCTGGCCACCACCGGCACCGCCTCGGTGCTGCGCCGCAACGGCGTGGCCGCCGAGGAGGTTCTCAAGCTGTCCGAGATGCCCGAGGGCAGCGATCAGCCGAGCATCGTCGACCTCATCATCGCCGGTGACATCGACCTGATCTTCAACACCCCGGAGGGCTCCTCGACAGGTGCGAGCACCCGCGAAGACGGCTATCTCATCCGCACGGCCGCCGTGCTGGCCGACGTCCCTGTGGTCACCACCGTGCCCGGGCTGGCCGCGGCCACCCAGGGCATCGAGGCGCTACAGCGGGGCGAGCTGGAGGTGCGCTCCCTGCAGGAGTGGGCGGCGCGGTGACCTCCCTGGTCACGGAGGCGCTGCGCGTCGGCTACCGGGGACTCCGCGCGGGCCTCTTCCGCTACGCCGGGGGAGACCCGGAGCGGGTCCACGAAGACATGATCCGCGCGCTGGCACTGGTGCCGGCCGGGCACCGCGCCCCGGTGGCGGATCCGGTGACGGTGGCCGGGGTGCGGTTCCCCAACCGCATCGGGGTCGCGGCAGGGCTGGACAAGGACGGCATCGCGGCGCAGGCGTGGTCCTGGCTCGGCTTCGGTTTCGCGGAACTGGGCACCGTGACGGCGCTGCCTCAGCCGGGCAACCCCAGCCCGCGCGTCTTCCGGGCCGTGGCCTCCCGCGGGATCGTCAACCGGATGGGCTTCAACAACCACGGCGCAGGGGCACTCGCCGCGACCCTGCTCGGCAAAGGCGTGGCGCGTGGCAACGGCGCGCTCGGCCTTCCGCTGGGCATCTCCATCGGCAAGTCGAAGGTGGTGCCGCTGGAGGCCGCGGTGGAGGACTACCTCACCTCACTGCGTCACCTCGCACCCCTGACGGACTACGTGGCAGTCAACGTGTCCAGTCCCAATACGCCGGGGCTGCGCAGCCTTCAGGCGGCCCACGAGTTGAGTGCGCTCATCCGCGCGCTCACCGCCGAGGCGGCGCGGCTCGATCCGGCGCGGCCGGTGCCGGTGTTCGTCAAGCTGGCCCCGGATCTCACCGGCACCGACCTGGCCGAGACCATCGCGGTGCTCAACGACTCGGCCGCCGCCGGGGTCATCGCCACCAACACCACCCTGTCCAGGGAGGGGCTCGCCCCCGTCGACGCCCGGCTGGCCCGGGAAGCGGGCGGCCTCAGCGGCGCCCCCCTGACCGCGACGGCGCTCCGGTTCGTCGAGCACCTGACGCGCTCCACCGAACTGCCCGTCATGGGAGTGGGTGGCATCATGACCCCCCGCGACGGCGCCCGGATGTTCGACGCCGGCGCCAGCCTGCTGCAGTTGTACACCGGATTCATCTACGAGGGCGTCGCGCTGGTGCGCGGCCTCCGTGAGGTCGGAAGGACCCACCGATGAGCTACGCCTCCCGACTGTCCGCCATCACCGCCGAGCGGGGCCGGCTCTGCGTGGGAATCGACCCGATGCCGTCGGTACTTCACGCGTGGGGCCTTCCGGCCGACCTCACCGGACTTGAACGGTGCGCGCGCGGCATCGTCGCGACGCTGGGGCAACGGGTCGCGGTATTCAAGCCGCAGTCGGCGTTCTTCGAGGCCTTCGGGTCCCGCGGGGTGGCGGTGCTCGAGCGCGTGCTCGACGACATCCGCCAGGCCGGCGCGCTCAGCATCCTCGACGTCAAGCGCGGGGACATCGGCAGCTCCATGGCCGGATACGCCGCAGCGTTCCTGGGCGACGACGCGCCCACCAGGGCGGACGCGATCACCCTCAGCCCGTACCTCGGCGTCGGCGCGCTCCAGCCCGCCATCGACGCCGCCGCGGCGGGAGGCCATGGCCTCTACGTGCTGGCGAGGACTTCCAACCCGGAGGGTGCCGCCATCCAGCTCGCACGCAGCGGGCACGTCAGCGTGGCGCAGCACGTCGTGGACACCATCGCAGAGCTCAACCCGCGGGCGGACCACGCCGTCGGCCTGGTCGTGGGCGGTACCCACGCCGACCTGGGCTGCGACCTGGCACGGTTCAACGCCTCCATCCTGGTGCCTGGCATCGGGGCCCAGGGCGGCACGATCGACGGGCTCCGCGCCACGTTCGGCGACGCGCTCGGCCACGTCCTGCCCACCGCGAGCCGTGAGGTGATCGGCGCAGGGGAATCCGCTCTGCAGGACCGGCTCGAGCCGCTCCTGGAAGCGACGCGACAGCTCGCCTGATTCGTCGAGCGTTTAGCGTCGCGCCGGGCCTTCGCGCGGTACATTTCAGGGAGCCCCACCAGGGGTTATCTAGGTCATTGAGGTGAAGGGGACTTCCGATGGCGATTCCTCAATTGAGCAGTGCTCAACTCGAAGCCGCCCGCGAAGCGGCCACTCAGGCCCGGCGCGCACGCGCCGAGCTGAAGGAGCAGGTGAAGAAGGGCACGGTGTCGTTCACCGACGCGCTCACCAAGGCGGTCGACGACGACACGCTGTCGCGCATCAAGGTGGTCGATCTCCTGCGCTCCCTGCCCCGCGTCGGCATCACCCGCGCCTCGGAGATCATGGAAAACCTCCAGATCGCCCCCAACCGTCGGATCCGCGGACTGGGCCGGCACCAGGTGGAGCGTCTCACCGAGTTGTTCAAGTAGCGCCGCGCTACCTAAGCTCGGGCGGGTGAGCAGTACCTCTGACGTCTGGGTGATCTCCGGCCCGAGCGCCGTCGGCAAGGGGACGGTCTGCGCGCGCCTTCGTGAGTTGCACCCGGAGCCGTTCTACTCCGTCTCCCTGACCACCCGTCTGCCCCGCGCGGGCGAGGTGGACGGCGAGAGCTACCACTTCGTCGACGTCGACGAGTTCCGTCGCCTCATCGAGGCCGGTGAGTTGCTCGAGTGGGCCGTCGTGCACGGCACGCACTACTACGGCACCCCGCGCCGCCCCGTCGTCGAGGCGGTTGCCTCCGGCCGTCCCGTCATTCTCGAGATCGACCTCCAGGGCGCCCGTCAGGTCAAGCGCAACCTCCCCTCAGCCCGGCTGGTGTTCCTCACCCCGCCCACCTGGGACGAACTGGTGTCGCGGCTGCGCGGTCGAGGCACTGAGGACGACGCCGCCCAGGAGCGACGTCTCGCGACAGCCAGACTCGAGCTGGAGGCGGCCGCCGAGGCGGATTTCGTGGTCGAGAACGCGGAGATCGAGGAAACGGTCGCGGCTTTGGTAGGCTTGATGGGCCTGTGATCAGGGCCACACTGTGAGAAGGATCATTTTGAACACTCAGCCAGAAGGCATCACCTACCCGCCGATCGACTCGCTGCTGGAGAACATCGACTCCAAGTACCGCCTCGTCCTGTTCGCCGCCAAGCGCGCCCGGCAGATCAACGCCTACTACTCCCAGCTCGGTGAGGGGCTCCTCGAGAACGTCGGCCCCATGGTCGCCGCGGCACCGGAGGAGAAGGCACTGTCGATCGCCCTGCGGGAGATGAACGAAGGCCTGCTCCAGTACACGCAGATCGACCCCGCGCAGGAGGAGGCCGAACGCACGGCCGCCGACGCGGACCCCGCCTTCTCGTTCGTGGACCCGTTCGCGGACCAGGAGAGCAGCACCCCCGCGTCCTGACCCGACGCTCCACCAGTAGTCCAGGGGGCGGCTTGTTGCCGCAGACGTCAACCCCACGATTGCGGCTTGTCGCCGCGCTAGGAGTGCTCCGATGAGCCGTCTCTTCACCTCCGAGTCCGTGACCGAGGGCCACCCGGACAAGATCGCCGATTCCATCTCCGACGCCGTGCTCGACGGGCTCCTGGAGCAGGATCCCGGTGCGCGCGTGGCGGTGGAGACCCTCGTCACCACCGGCCTTGTCGTGGTGGCCGGCGAGGTCTCCACCACCGGGTACGTCGACGTGGCGAGCCTCGCCCGCGAGCGGATTCTCGAGATCGGGTACGACTCCTCCCGCAAGGGCTTCGACGGGGCCTCCTGCGGCGTGACCGTGGCCATCGGCGCGCAGTCACCGGACATTGCGCAGGGCGTCGACGACGCGTACGAACACCGCGTCGGCGCGGAGGTCGACGCCGTCAGCCACCAGGGCGCGGGCGACCAGGGGCTGATGTTCGGCTACGCCTGCACAGAGACCCCCACCCTCATGCCGCTGCCGATCGACCTGGCACACCGCCTGGCGGAGCGCCTCACCGAGGTGCGCAAGACCGGCGTGCTGGACTACCTCCGGCCGGACGGCAAGACGCAGGTCACCGTCGAGTACGGCCCGGACGGGCGCCCCGTGGGCATCGACACGGTGGTGGTGTCCTCCCAGCACAGCGCAGACATCTCGCTGGACCGGATCCAGCCGGACATCCAGCGCGAGGTGATCACCCCCGTGCTGGAGCGCTACGGCTTCCACTCCGCGAGCCGCGTGCTGGTGAACCCGACGGGCAAGTTCGTCATCGGCGGCCCGATGGGCGACGCGGGCCTGACCGGCCGCAAGATCATCGTCGACACCTACGGTGGCATGGCCCGCCACGGCGGCGGCGCGTTCTCCGGCAAGGATCCCTCCAAGGTGGACCGGTCGGCCGCCTACGCGATGCGCTGGGTGGCGAAGAACGTGGTGGCCGCCGGCCTCGCGGACCGCTGCGAGGTGCAGGTGGCCTACGCCATCGGCACCGCCCACCCGGTGGGCTTCTACCTGGACACCTTCGGCACCGCCGTCGTCCCCGAGGACCGGATCCGCGACGCTGTTCTGGCCACCTTCGACCTCCGTCCGGGCGCCATCATCCGGGACCTGGACCTGCTGCGCCCCATCTACAGCGGCGTCACGGTCTACGGCCATTTCGGCCGCGAGCTGCCCGACGCCACATGGGAACGCACGGACCGCGCCGAGGCGCTCGCCGCCGTCGTCAAGGGCTGACATGCCCCCGCGGGTGGCGCGGGTCGCCGTCGACGTTCCGCTGGCCCACCTGGATCGGCTGTTCGACTACGAGGTGCCCGAGCCGCTCGCGGAGGCCGCCGTGGTGGGGGCGCGGGTGAAGGTGCCGTTCGCCGGCACAGTCCGCGACGGCTGGCTCATCGAGCTGGCCGACACCTCGGAGGTGGCCTCACTCGCACGCCTCGGCAAGGTGGTGTCCTCCGAGCCCATCGTCACCCCGGCCGTCTACGAGCTGATCCGGGCGGTGGCGGACCACTACGCCGGCACGTGGCCGGATGTGGCCCGGTTGGCGGTCCCGCCGCGGCACGCCGCCACCGAGAAGGCCCCCCAGCGCGAGTGGCCGGAGCCGAAGCCGCTCGACCATGCCGGCGTGATGCCCTGCTATCCCGACGGGGAGGCGCTGCTCGATGCGCTCGCGACGGGGCACTCGCCCCGGGTTCTCTGGCAGGCCGCGTCGGTCTTCGGCGGCCCCGGGGATCTGGCCGGCGGTGTGATCGAGGCCGTCGACGCCACCCTCCGCTCGGGCAGGTCAGCGGTGGTGGTGGTCCCCACGATGCGGGAGCTGGAGGCCATGGGCACCCGGCTGCGTTCGGTCTTCGGGCACGGCGCGGTCGGCACCCTCGCCGCCGAGGCCGGCCGGTCGGCCCGCTATCGCGCGTACCTGGCCGCCGCGCGGGGTCAGGCCCGCGTCGTCGTCGGCACCCGCAGCGCGGTGTACGCCCCGCTGCACAACCTCGGCCTCATCGTCGTCGTCGACGACGGCCACGACGCCCACGCCGAGCCGCGGGCCCCATACCCGCACACCCGGGCCGTGGCCGTGATGCGATCCGCCCGCCAAGGGGCGGCGCTGCTGCTGGCCGGCCATGGGCGAAGCACCGACGCGCAGGCGCTGGTCGAACGCGGATGGCTGAGGGACCTGGCGCTGGCGCCGGCCCAGGCGCGGAGGGTGTCGACCCCGGTGCGGGCCGTGGTGGAGGAGGACCGCGAGCGGGACCCGAGCGCTGCGCGCCTGCGGATCCCGTCTGTGGCCTTCCGATTCCTGCGGGACCATCTGGCGAAGGGACCGGTGCTGGTACAGGTACCGATGAGCGGCTTCTCGGCCGCGCTGAGCTGCGCCCGGTGCCTCAATCGCGCGCTGTGCGCCAAGTGCGGTGGGCCGATGCGCGAGAAGCACCGCGGGGTGCCGGAGTGTGCGTTGTGCGGGTACACGCCGGTGCGCTGGTCCTGCCCGCACTGCCATACCGGCACCCTCCGGACGCCGCTGGCGGGGGCCGCGCGGACGGCCGAGGAGTTGGCCCGGGCGTTCCCGGGGGTGCTCGCCCTCAACAGCTCGGCGGACCGCATCCGCGCCGAGGCGCCCGGCGAGCCGGCCATCGTCGTCGCGACCCCCGGGGCCGAGCCCCCGGCGCCGGCCGGGTACGCCGGCGTGCTGATCCTGGATGCAGAGGTGTCCCTCAACCGAGCGGAGCTGAGGGTGGCCGAGGAGTCGGTGCGCCGCTGGTCGAACGCGGCGGCCCTGGCGCGGGGGCCCGTGGAGGGCGGATCGGTCCTCATCGTCGGGCCCTCGGCCCACCCCGCCGTCCAGGCGCTGGTCCGCGCGGACCTCGCCGGCTTCGCCGCCCGCGAGCTGGCGGACAGGGCCGACGCCGGGCTGAGCCCGTCGGTCAAGCTGGCGCGCGTCGTCGGTGAGCCCGACGGCGTGCGCGAGTTCCTGGACAACGACGATTGGGACGGTGTCGATATCCTCGGCCCCACCGAGGTGGGCCCCGAACGCTGGGCGGTGCTGTTGCGCGTCCCAGTCGAGCGCTCGAAGGACCTGACGGCGCGCGTCAAGAGCGCCGCGGCGATCCGCTCGGCCCGCAAGGAACGGGGGCTGATCAGCATCCAGGTCGACCCCGAGGCATTGGAGGACAGATGAGGCTCGTGTTCGCGGGGACCCCGCAGGTGGCGGTCCCCTCCCTGGAGGCGCTCGTGGCGTCGGACCATGAGGTGGTGGCCGTCGTGACGCGCCCGGACGCCCCGGCGGGGCGCGGAAGGATGATGACGCCCTCCCCCGTAGCGGCGCGAGCCGCGGAGCTGGGCCTCGAGGTGCTCAAGCCCGCGCATCCGCGCGACGCGGACTTCCAGGACCGGCTGCGCGACATCGCGCCCGACGCGTGCGCCGTCGTGGCGTACGGGGCGCTGCTACCGCAGTCCGCCCTGGACATCCCGGCTCACGGCTGGATCAACCTCCACTTCTCGCTGCTGCCGCGATGGCGCGGCGCCGCCCCGGTGCAGCGAGCCATCATGGCCGGCGACCCGCAGATCGGCACCGCCTGCTTCCGGATCGTGCGCCAGCTCGACGCCGGGGACGTCTACCTCATGGAGTCGCGGCCCATGCCCGAGGCCACGGCCGGCGAGCTGCTCACCGCGCTCGCCGAATCCGGGGCCCGACAGCTGGTTGAGGCGATGGACCTCGTGGCCCGGGGCATCGAGCCCTCACCGCAGGCCACGGACGGCATCACCGTGGCACCGAAGATCACAGTGGGGGAGGCCCGCATCGACTGGTCCCGGCCCGCCGATGAGGTGCGGCGGCTGATCCTCGGCTGCTCACCGGACCCCGGGGCGTGGTGCGAGCTGGACGGGCAGCGGTTCAAGGTCCACCGCGCCACGGCGGCGGAGGAGACTCCGGCGCTGGCCCCGGGGGAGCTGATGGCGACGAAGCGACAGGTCCTGGTGGGCACCGGTGCCGGCGCGCTCGAGCTGCTGGAGGTTCAGGCCCCCGGCCGGCGGCGCATGCCCGCATCGGAATGGGCTCGCGCCGGCGTAGTCGGGACGGTGCTCGCATGACGCCGCGCAGGGTCGCGTTCGACGTGCTCCGCCAGGTCACCGGCGACGGCGCGTACGCCAACCTGGCGCTGGCCAAGCGGCTCGCCGGTGCGGGGCTCGCGACGCGCGACGCCGCTCTGGTGACGGAGCTGGTGGCGGGCACCTGCCGGCTCATGGGCACCTACGACCGCATCATCGAGGCCGCCGCCGGTCGCCAGCTCGGATCGCTGCAGCCCGCCGTCGTCGACATCCTGCGGCTCGGCGCGCATCAGCTCCTCACCATGGGTGTCAAGCGCCACGCGGCGGTAGGTGCCACCGTCGAGCTGGCCCGCGACACCGTCGGGCAACGCGTCACAGGGGTGGTCAACGCCATCCTGCGCAAGGTCTCCGCCCGGTCCCTCGACGAGTGGACCGACGAGCTCGCCGCCGGGGCCGATGAGATCGGGGCGCTGGCCCTCCGAGCGCACCATCCCAGATGGATCGTCGAGTCCTACGCGGACCTTCTCCCCGCCGAGGAGCTGGCGGAAGCCCTGGCGGCCAACAACGCCAACCCCCGGCCCACCCTGGTGGTGCGCCCCGGCCTGGCCACGCGGGACGAGTTCGTCGGCGCCGTCCCCACCCGCTTCTCGCCCTTCGGATCCGTCGCGCAGGGCGCTCCGGCCGATCAGCCGGCGGTCCGTGAGGGCCGCGCCGGTGTCCAGGACGAGGGTTCGCAGCTCGTGGCGTGGGCGCTTGCCCAAGCGGAAGCCCCGACGGGTCCCTGGCTGGACCTGTGCGCCGGTCCCGGCGGCAAGGCGGCGCTCCTGGTCGGACTCGCCAGGCAGAGGAAGGAATGGCTGCTGGCCGGCGAGGCGCAGGAGCACCGCGCCCGCCTGGTACGCCAGGCCCTCGCGGCCTACCCGGACGGTCACGCCACGGTCGCGGCGGACGGGACCGCCCCCGCGTGGGGCCGCTCGTTCGCGCGGGTGATGGTGGACGTGCCCTGCACCGGGCTCGGCGCGTTGCGTCGCCGGCCCGAGTCCCGGTGGCGGCGCACCGCCCAGGACGTCACGGCACTGGGGGACCTGCAGCGCTCGCTGCTGCGGCACGCGCTGGACTCGGTGGTCCCGGGTGGGGTGGTCGCCTACGTGACCTGCTCCCCGCATCGGGCGGAGACGGTTGCGGTGGTCGACGACGTGCTGGCCGAGCGGCCCGGCGTGCGGCGGTTGCACGCCCCGGATCTACTCCCCGAGGTGCCGGACTGCGCCCTGGGTGACGACGTGCAGCTGTGGCCCCACCGGCACGGCACGGATGCGATGTACCTCGCCCTCCTGCGCGGGTGAGCGGCCACTAAAGTGTCTGACATGCGCATCACCCCCAGCATCCTCAACGCCGATTTTGCCAACCTCGCGGCTGAGATCGCCCGGATCCCCGGCGCCGACATGATCCATGTCGACGTCATGGACAACCACTTCGTGCCCAACCTCACCATCGGTCTTCCGGTGGTCGAGGCACTGCGCAAGGTCACGGGCCAGATGCTGGACATCCACCTCATGATCGAGAACCCGGATGTCTGGGCCCCTGCCTACGCCGAGGCGGGCGCCGAGTCGGTGACGTTCCACGCGGAGGCCGCGGCGGCCCCGGTTCGGTTGGCCCGCGAGCTGCGGAGCCTCGGCGCCCGGGCATCGATGGCGCTGAAGCCGGCGACGCCGATCGAGGGCTACGCCGACATGCTCGGCGAGCTGGACATGGTGCTGTTGATGACGGTGGAGCCTGGGTTCGGCGGGCAGAAGTTCCTGGACCTCGTGCTGCCGAAGATCCGTCGGACGAGGGAACTGATCGGGTCCAGGCCAATCTGGGTGCAGGTCGACGGGGGAGTCAGCATCGAGACCATCGGTCGCTGCGCCGAGGCCGGCGCGGACACCTTCGTGGCCGGGTCCGCCGTCTACAGCGCGCCGGATCCTGACGCCATGGTCCGGCAGCTTCGCGATGCGGCCGTGGTGGCCTGCGCCCACTAGACCGGCCGGTCCGAGGGCTGAGGCGGATGCCGCTGGGGGTCGCCCGCTCTTCCCGATCGAACCCCGCTGGGGTATGGTTCTGCTGAGTCAAGAAGCCGGCTCACTCCCGGTGGGGTGGGCTCTTCACGGTGCGTCCCGCCCCGCACACACATGCCAGGGGGAGTCGGTGACGGTCTCTCCTTTGCGTTGAAGAGGTGAGAGACTCATGCGCTCGTTCGACCCGCCACCCGATGAACCCACCTCGGTGGACCTACTGCCCCTCAGGGCATGAACAGCATCGCCGGGGCAGTCGCCCTCCGCCACGGGGTGCGCCTCGACGTCGACGCCGTCAGCAGAATGATCGAAGCCCTGCAGGGCCGGCGTTGGGGGCCGCGTCGCATCTGCGGTGACCAACTCGCCGTCCTTGCCCACCGCCAGCTCGGGATGCCAGAGCGAGGAACAGAGAGCCTTCAACCGGCCACCGATCCGGCGGTCGGCACGACGATCGTGCTTGATGGACAGCTGCTCAATCGGGACCAGTTGCGCCGGGAGCTGGCTGATGCGCTACACGACGGCGACACCCGCGACCCACGCCTGATCCTGGCCGCCTACACCCGGTGGGGTGAGGGTTTCATCGAGCGTCTCACCGGGGAGTTCTCGTTCGTCCTCGCCGACCGGGCACACCGCAGAGTGCTGATGGCTCGCGACAATCTGGGCATCAAGCCGCTGTACCTGGCGCGGCGGCGCGACAGCATGCTATTCGCGTCCACGCTGCCGGCGCTGCTGGCCTCGGGCGGGATCGACACAACGATCGACGCGGTAGGGCTGCATCACTATCTGAGTGGACATGCGGTCGTGCCGCCGCCTCACACCATCCTGCGAGGCGTGGAGAAGCTGCCGCCGGCGACTCTCCGGGTGATCGATGCGGATGGGATCCGGGACCGGGTGTACTGGCAGCCGTCCCGCACTCCGGGCGAGGACCGTGCGGGGTGGTCCTCGAAGGAGTGGACCGAGGCCACCCGCAGCGCTGTGCTGGCGGCGGTACGTCGACGGCTCCCAGAGGCCGGGCCGGTGTCAGTGCTGCTGTCCGGCGGCCTGGATTCCAGCTTGCTGGTGGCACTGCTCACCGACTGCCACCGCGGGCCGATCAACACCTTCAGCATCGGCTTCGACCGCGCGGGGGACCTCCATGGCGACGAGTTCGCGTACTCGAGCATGGTGTCGCGCAGGTTCGGCACCCATCACCACCCTCTGCACGTGCTCACACGAGACCTGGTGCCCGCCGTGGTTGAGGCGATCGAGGACATGAGCGAGCCGATGGGCAGCCATGAGGCGACAGCGTTCCACCTGTTGTCCCGGCACGTCTCGGCGCACACCTCAACGGTGCTGTGCGGCCTGGGCGCCGACGAGGTGTTCGCCGGCGACCTTTTCCATGAGTCCACGCATCTGCGTACGGTCGACGAACCCGTCGCGCGGGTCGACTCGATGTGCAGGCCGTGGGGACTTCAGGCGTCCGTCCCGTTCCTCGACCGCGAGGTGGTCGAGCTCGCCGCAGGCTGCCCCCGTGAGATCAAGCTGGCGCACGGCGGAAAAGGGCCGCTCAAGGAGCTGGGCCTGGACCTGCTTCCGCATCCTGTCACCGACCGACCGAAGGGCCGCTTCCCGGTGCCGGCGTTGACACTCCTGCAGGGACCGCTGCTTGACCTCGTCAGCGACACCCTGCGATCCCAGAGGGCCGCGGATCGTGGACTCGTTGAACCGTGCGCTCTGCAGGCCATGCTCACCTCGCCGGACCAGACCGGCCATCGCGCCGGCGGCAATACCCTGTGGCGGCTCGCAGTCCTGGAGATGTGGCTGCAACGTCACGTTGACGACGACAGCGCACGCCAGTTGACCTCGGCGACGGCGACCCATGACAGCGGATGAGTCCACCGTCACCGGCTGTGCTCGGGGCGCTGCAGGGCAAGTTCACCGGTGGTGATGACCTCTTGGGCGATGGCGATCATCTTCTTGTTGGTGTGTTGGCTGGCCAGCCTCATCAAATTCAGCGCGGCATCATGGCTGAGGGTGTGTCGACCCATGAGGATTCCGATGGCCATGGCGATCTCCCGATTGGTGAGCAGCGCCTTCTCGAGGTGATCCGCCTTGGTCTTGCTCAGCACGATCGAGCTGCCCAGCGCCGCGAAGGTGGCCACCACGGCCGCCTCACCGGTCTCCGCCCGCTCGTCGAACGCGGCCGGCGTGTCTGAGTACAGATTGAGGCTGGCCACACTGAAGTCGTCGTCGAGGAGGTGCAGCGGTTGGGAGTAGATGCTGCGCACGCCCAGGCTGCTGGCGCCGGCGGCGTACTCGGGCCAGCGCGTCTCCTCGAACAGTTCGCTCACCATGTAGGTGGAGTCATGCTCGATAGCGTCCAGGCACGGCCCGGAGCCGAAGGCGTACTGAAGGAGATCCAGTTCGAGGGCCCGTTCGTCGCTGACCACGAGGGACCGGTACCGGTTGTCCTCCCGGATCGTGATGGTGCCCCAGGTTGCCCCGGACATCTCCACCGCGGCATCGACCAGCGCGGCTGCCATCGGGCGCTCGTCGCTCCGCAGCTTCTTGGACACGTGATCGAGTTGCGCGGCCACCTCAGAAACTGACGGGAATTCGAGGCGGTCGGCCCCGCGGGGTGAACTGTTCACGATGCCCCTCTGGTTGGCCATGTCCGACCCGCGACATCGGCGTCGGTCTCCGAGCCACAGCGACGCCGAAGGTGTGGCCAGCTTAACCCGTGGCCGGCATGCGGACGACTACCCACCGGCGGACGGGCCGTCACTCCCGTCATCGATCTGGCGGCGCAGGAACTTCTCCAGCTCGGCGGCGATCGTGTCGCCCGTGGCCTCTTGGACCTCCTCCTGGTCCCGGGCCTCCTCCAGTTGCTCGATGTACTCGGCGATGTCCGGGTCCTGCTGGCTCAGCTGATCCACGGCTGTGGCCCACCGGACGGCGTCCTCGGGGATGGACTTGTGGTCCAGGGCGATCTTGAGGACGCCCTCGAGCTCCGTCAGCAGGGCGTCCTGCGCCTTCGGATTGGGCGGCGTGGACACGTAGTGCGGCACCGACACCCAGAGCGACGCGGCAGGAATCCGCTCGTGGATGAGGAGCTGGCTGGCCACGCCGATCATGCCCGTGGGGCCGGTGTAGTCGTTGTTCTGGATGTCCAGGGACCGCTCGACGGCGGGATCCGAGGTGTACAGCCCCACCGGAAGCGGACGCGAGTGCGGTGTGTCGCTCAGCATGGCCCCGAGGAACAGCACGATCTCGGGCTCGACCTGCTTGATGCGCCCGATCAGCTCCGCGGCGAACGTGCGCCACAGGAGGTTGGGTTCCGGCCCCAGCATGATGACGAGGTCACGGTCCGGGTGGTGAACCACCCGGATTCGCACTGCGGGCCACTCCACCCACGGGCCGTCAGCGGCGCGCTGCAGGAGGGGGCGGGTGTGCTGGAAGTCGTAGTAGCGCTCGTCGTCGATGATGCCGGCATCAGAGCCGGGGTAGGCCTCGATGAGATGGCTGAGCAGGTCCGTGGCGGCATTGCCGGCGTCGTTCCATCCCGAGAAGGCGATGACGACGGCGGGCTCGCGTAGGCCCTCCAACGGCGTGAACTGCATTGTCCCACTCTACCGTGGTGCCGGTAGCCTGTGCTCGTGCCAACTAGCCTGACAGACCTGCTCAACCGTCGCGTCCTCGTCGCCGATGGGGCGATGGGCACGATGCTGCAGTCCTTCGGTGAGCTCTCCGTGGAGGGGGACTTCCAGGGCCTCGAAGGCTGCAACGAGATCCTCAACGTCACCCGGCCCGAGGTGGTGGCGTCGGTGCATCGCGCGTACTTCGAGGCGGGTGCCGACGCCGTGGAGACCAACTCGTTCGGCACCAACCTGGCGGCGTTGGCGGAGTACGACATCGTCGACCGGCTGGAGGAACTGGCGGAGGCTTCGGCCCGCATCGCCCGTCGGGTGGCGGACGAGTTCAGCACCGAGGAACGGCCACGATTCGTGCTTGGCTCCATGGGGCCCGGCACCAAACTGCCCACTCTGGGTCACGTCAGCTTCGCCGCCATCCGCGACGCCTATCAGTCGCAGGTGGAGGCCATGATCCGCGGCGGCATCGACGGCGTGCAGATCGAGACGTGCCAGGACCTCCTACAGGCCAAGGCGGCAGTGATCGCCGCCAAACGGGCGCGGACACGGCTCGGGGTCGCGCTGCCCATCCTGGTCAACGTCACCGTCGAGACCACCGGCACCATGCTGCTCGGCTCGGAGATCGGCGCCGCCCTTACCTCCCTGGAGGCGCTGGGGGTGGACTGCATCGGCCTCAACTGCGCCACCGGCCCGGCTGAGATGAGTGAGCACCTGCGCCACCTGTCGCGGCGCGCCGGCATCGCGATCGGGGCCATGCCCAACGCGGGTCTCCCCGAGTTGACCGCCGACGGCGCCCGCTATCCGCTGGGCCCCGAGGGCCTCGCGGACGCGCTGGGCGCCTACGTGGAGGAGTACGGCCTGGCAGTCATCGGTGGTTGCTGCGGCACCACCCCTGAGCACATCCGCCTCTTGGCCGAGCGCTACGCCGGCCGCGAGGTGGTGGCCCGGCAGCCCGAGGACGAGCGGTCCGCGTCGTCGCTGTACATCGAGGTGCCGTTCGCGCAGGACGCCAGCTACCTCAGCATCGGGGAGCGCACCAACGCCAACGGATCCAAGGCGTTCCGGGAGGCGATGCTTGCCGGACACTGGGACGAGTGCGTGGACATCGCCAAGGCCCAGGCCCGCGACGGCGCACACGTGCTGGATCTCTGCATCGACTACGTGGGCCGCGACGGCACGGCGGACATGGCGGAGCTGTCCGCCCGGCTGTCCACGTCGGTGACGTTGCCGATCGTGCTGGACTCCACCGAACCGCCAGTGCTGGAGGCCGGCCTCGAGCGCCTCGCCGGTCGCAGCATCGTCAATTCCGTCAACTACGAGGACGGCTCCGGCCCCGAATCCCGCTTCGGGCGGATCATGCCGATGGTGCAGGAGCACGGCGCGGCCGTCGTGGCCCTCACCATCGACGAGGAGGGCCAGGCCCGCACCGCGGACTGGAAGGTGAAGGTGGCCTCGCGCCTCATCGACGACCTCGTCGGCAATTGGGGGATGCACGTCGGGGACATCCTGGTGGACTGCCTCACCTTCCCCATCGCCACCGGCCAGGAGGAGACGCGGCGCGACGGCATCGAGACCATCGAGGCCATCCGTGAACTCAAGCGGCGCTACCCGGGGGTCCGCACCACGCTCGGCGTGTCCAACGTGTCCTTCGGCCTCAACCCGGCCGCCCGCATGGTGCTCAACTCGGTGTTCCTGCATGAATGCGTCACCGCCGGCCTGGACTCGGCCATCGTGCACAGCGCCAAGATCATCCCGATGGACCGCATCCCCGAGGAACAGCGTCAGGTGGCGCTGGACCTGGTCTACGACCGTCGCGACGGCGAGTACGACCCCCTCACCAGGTTCCTGGATCTGTTCGAGGGCGTCACCGCCGCCTCCGTGCGCGCCTCCCGCGCTGCGGAACTGGCTGCCCTGCCCCTGGCGGAACGGCTGCAGCGCCGCATCATCGACGGTGAGTCCAAGGGACTCCCTGCGGACCTGGACGAGGCACTGACCTCCAAGGCCGCGCTGGACATCATCAACGAGGACCTCCTGGCCGGCATGAAAGTGGTGGGCGAGCTGTTCGGCTCCGGCCAGATGCAGCTGCCCTTCGTGCTGCAGTCGGCCGAGGTGATGAAGCAGGCCGTGGCCCACCTCGAGCCTCACATGGACAAGGCGGACACGGACACGGGCAAGGGCACCCTGGTGCTGGCCACCGTCCGCGGCGACGTGCACGACATCGGCAAGAACCTCGTCGACATCATCGTCAGCAACAACGGCTACACGGTGATCAACATCGGCATCAAGCAACCGATCCAGGCCATCATCGACGCCGCCGAGGCCCACGGCGCGGACGCCATCGGCATGTCCGGTCTGTTGGTGAAGTCCACCCTCGTGATGAAGGACAACCTCGCGGAGTTGAACCGGTTGGGGCTGGCGGAGAAGTACCCTGTGCTGCTCGGCGGGGCAGCCTTGACGCGCACCTTCGTCGAACACGATCTGGGGGACCTGTTCGACGGTGAGGTGCGCTACGCGAAGGACGCGTTCGAGGGGCTGGCCCTCATGGACGCGGTGATGGCCGTCAAGCAGGGCCTGCCCGGTGCGGCTCTCCCGGAGCCGCGGAAACGCCGCTACGCCAAGACCTCGCTGATCGAGCTGACCGAACCTGAGCTGGGTGTCCGCTCGGAGGTGGCCCGCGGCGTGGATGTGCCCGCCCCGCCGTTCTGGGGGACCCGTGTGGTCAAGGGGATCCCCCTCGCCGAGGTGGCCGCATGGCTGGACCAGCGCGCCACGTTCCTCGGCCAGTGGGGTCTGAAGCCGCTGCGCGGCGGCGCCTCTTACGAAGAACTGGTGGAGACCGAGGCCATGCCTCAGCTGCGGATGTGGCTGGACCGGATCAAGACCGACAATCTGGCCAACTTCGGCGTCGTCTACGGGTACTTCCCCGTCCACTCCTCCGGGGAGACACTCATTGTCGGCTCGCCGGAGGACCCGTCGCGGGAAGTGACTCGGTTCACGTTCCCGCGGCAGCGCCGCGACAAGCGGCTGTGCCTGGCGGACTTCTTCCGCGACGAGGACGAGGCAGCGGCCCACGGCCCCGACGTGCTCGCCATGCAACTCGTGACCATGGGGTCGGAGGTGGCCAAGGCCACCCAGCGGCTGTTCGAGGCGAACTCCTACCGCGACTATCTGGAACTCCACGGGCTCTCGGTGCAGCTGACCGAGGCTTTGGCGGAGCTGTGGCACGGCCGGATCCGGGAGGAGCTCGGCTTCGGGCCCAGCACGGATGTCCACGCAGCCATCCGGGATCAGGCCTACCGGGGGTCGCGGTACTCGTTCGGGTACCCGGCCTGTCCGGACCTCGAGGACCGGGTGAAGCTGGTGGAGCTGCTGGACCCGTCGCGCATCGGCGTCGAGCTGAGCGAGGAGCTGCAGCTGCACCCGGAGCAGTCCACCGACGCCATCGTCGTGCACCACCCCGAGGCGAAGTACTTCAATGCCGGCTGAGCCCAGCGCGGTGCTGTGGGACTTCGACGGCACCCTGGTGGACACCGAGCCGCTGTGGGCGGCCACCGAGCGCGAGATGCTGGCGGACTACGGCGTGGAATGGGGCGAGGACAAGATGCTCGCCTGCCACGGGCAACACGCCCTGATCACCGCGCAGATGATGGCCGCCGACATGGGCATCCCTGAGCGGGCGGAGTGGGTGTGGCGCGAGTTGCACGACCGCATCGCCGCGCAGATCCGCGCCCACGACCTGCCCTGGCTCCCGGGAGCCAGGGAACTGATGGCCGAACTCGCGGACGCCGATGTGCCCTGCGCCATCGTCACAGCCAGCGACCGGATCATCCTCGACGCCGCCCGGGAACGCCTGCCGGGAAACGTGGCCTTCGCCGTCACGGTCGACGAGGTGTCGCGGGCGAAGCCGGATCCCGAGGGCTACCTCACGGCCGCGGCGCGCCTCGGGGTGGACCCCCGCCACGCCGTCGCTCTGGAGGACTCCATCCCCGGTACGGCGGCGGCACTGGCATCCGGCGCTGTGGTCTACGCTGTGCCGTCCATGGTGCACCTCCCGCCACATCCGCGGATGCACGTCTCCTCCACGGGGCTGACCAGCGCCTCGTGGGTTGAGCTGGCCGGGGTGTGGCGCGAGTTGAAGGAAGTCTCATGAATCTGTCAGGCGTCAAGACCGGCCCACTCCAGCCCGGCGAGCGGGTCACACTCACCGACGGGAAGGGCCGGCGCAAGTCCGTCCTGCTCAAGGAGGGGGGAGTCTGGCACACCACCAAGGGTGCCGTCAGCCACGACGCCCTGATCGGCGGCCCGGAGGGGGTCACCGTCACCTCCGCCGGTGGGCAGCAGTACCTGGCGTTCCGGCCGCTGATGAGCGAGTTCATGGTCTCGATGCCCCGCGACGCGGCCGTCATCTACCCGAAGGACGCCGCCCAGATCATCATGTGGACCGACATCTTCCCAGGCGCTCGGGTGCTGGAGGCGGGCGTCGGCTCCGGGGCGCTGTCGTTGGCGCTGCTCCGCGCCATCGGCCCGGACGGCATGCTGCACTCGTACGAGCGCCGCCAGCAGTTCGCGGACGTGGCCCGCGGCAACGTCGAGACGTTCCTGGGTGGGGAGCACCCGGCATGGACGTTGACGGTGGGCGACCTCGTCGAAGTCATCGAGGATGAACCCATCGACCGCGCCATCCTGGACATGCTCGCGCCCTGGGAGTGCATCGACGCGGTGGGGGAGCGGCTCATCGCCGGCGGCGTGCTCACCTGCTACGTGGCCACCGCCACCCAGCTGGGGAAGGTCGCCGACACCTTCCGCGCGCACGGGGGCTTCACCGAGCCGCACGCCACGGAGACCACGGTGCGGGACTGGCACGCCGAGGGGCTGGCCATCAGGCCCGGGCACGGCACCTCGGGCCACACCGGGTTCCTCATCACCTCCCGGAGGCTGGCCCCCGGGGTCGCGGCGCCCATGCGGAAGCGGCGTCCGGCGCCCGGAGCCTACGGGCCCGACTACCAGGGGCCGCGGCCCGCGAACATCCCGGCCGAGCTGGGCGGACAGGAGCCCCGACGTGCTGCCGAGTGAGTCAGCCTCCTTCGCGGAGCCGCTCGGACAGGGTCGGTAGTGGCCAGGTCCGTTCTGATTCTGGGCGCCGGGCTCGTGGGGTCGTCGCTCGGCCTGGCTCTGACGAGGGCAGGCTACGACGTGATGCTGTGGGACATCGTGCCGTCGCACTCCCTGGTGGCTGCCGGACTGGGCGCCGGCAGGATCAGTGACGAGGCCACCGATGATCCCGACCTCGTGGTGGTGGCCACACCGCCCGGGGTAATCCCGGACCTCGTCGCCGAGGTGCTGGCGAAGTTTCCCGGCGCGGTGATCACCGACGTCGGCTCGGTGAAGGCACCCATCCTGCAGGCGGTCGCGGCGCTCGCGCCCGAGCACCGCCGCTACGTCGGCTCGCATCCGATGGCCGGCTCGCAGTTCACGGGCCCGCTCACGGCCTCGGGTGACCTGTTCCGGGACCGCACGTGGGTGGTGACACCCGTCGAGGGCAACACGCCCGAGGATGTCGCCGCCGTCGAGGCGCTCGCGCGCGACGTCGGTGCTCGTGTGGTCACGATGGCGCCCGACGCACACGACGAGGCCGTGGCGCAGGTGAGCCACGTCCCGCACCTGATGAGCATCCTCACCGCGTCGCACCTCCGCGCGGTACCCAGCGATCATCTGCGGCTGGCCGGACAGGGGATCCGCGACGTGACCCGCATCGCGGGCTCGGACCCAGGTCTGTGGCGCCAGATCCTCACCTCGAACGCCGAGGCGGTGCGGCACGAGCTGAGCGAGGTGGCCGAGGACCTCACCCACCTCATCGGCGTGCTCGACCAGCCGGACGAACTGGAGCGGTTCCTCGCGGTCGGCCAGGCGGGGGCCCATTCGCTCGTGGGCAAGCACGGCCACGATCCACTGGACACGGTCCAGGTCACCGTCGAGATCCCCGACGAGCCACGAGCCCTGGGCCGCCTGTTCACCGACATCGGCGAGGCAGGGTTCAACGTCGAGGATTTCGAACTCACGCACGATCCGGTCCGCGAGGTGGGCTACCTGTCCATCGCGGTGGAGCGCGACGTCGCGGAGCAGTTGAGGGCCAACATCGTGGCCCGCGGATGGACCGGCTGGGCCGATCGGGGAGGTAGTCAATGACGCAGTTGATCGCAATCGACGGGCCCAGCGGGTCCGGTAAGTCCACCACCGCCAAGCTCCTCGCCAGGCGGCTGGGCTTGGGCTACCTGGACACCGGTGCGCTGTACCGCGCCGCCACGACGGAGTATCTGCGGCGGTATCCGGAGGGGGCAACGGGGGAGCAGGCCGCCGCGCTCGTGAACGAGTGCCGGCTGGACGTGGGCACCTCGCCCGAGGCGCCGTCGTTCCTCGTCAACGGGCTTGACGTCACGGCGGAGATCCGCGAGCCGCGCATTTCAGCCGCTGTGTCCCAGATCGCCACCAACCTGGAGGTGCGGCGCCTGCTCACATCCATCATGCGCCGCATCATCGCCGACCACGGCCGGCGGATCGTCGTCGAGGGTCGCGACATCACCACCGTCGTGGCGCCCGACGCGGATGTCCGGGTGCTGCTGGTGGCCGATCCTGAGGCGCGAGTGTCGCGGCGGGCGGCCGAGGTGGCCGGGCGGGCCAGCCACGACGAGGTGACCGATCAGGTGTTGCGTCGCGATCGCGATGATTCGACGGTGTCGAACTTCACGGAGGCAGCCGAGGGGGTCACGGTCATCGACTCCACGTGGCTCA
The DNA here is from genome assembly GCF_055326215.1 of Tessaracoccus pujii. NCBI lineage: Bacteria > Bacillati > Actinomycetota > Actinomycetes > Propionibacteriales > Propionibacteriaceae > Tessaracoccus > Tessaracoccus pujii. Next base: position 77,404 of record NZ_JBUZNP010000010.1, read on the forward strand.
GCCCCGACGAGGTGGTTGAGCGAATCGTCGGTCTTCTCCCGCGCCGGTAGGATGGGCAGTCCGCACCCAGCATTAGGAGCCACTGTGAGCGAGCTTCGCAAGCCGATCGTCGCCGTCGTCGGACGGCCCAACGTCGGCAAGTCGATGCTGGTCAACCGGATTCTGGGGCGCCGCGAGGCGGTGGTCCAGGACAAGCCGGGGGTCACTCGGGACCGGGTGTCGTACGACGCGAACTGGAACGGTCGCGAGTTCGTCCTGGTGGACACCGGCGGCTGGCTGTCCGACGCCCAGGGCATGGCTGCCCAGATCGCCGAGCAGGCCGAACTGGCCATCTCACTGGCGGACGCGGTGCTGTTCGTGGTGGACGCCACCGTCGGCACGCTCGACGAGGACGAGGCCGTGGTGCGCGTGCTGCGCCGGTCGCAGAAACCGGTGGTACTTGCCGCCAACAAGGTGGACGACCAGCGGCACGAGGCGATGGCCGCCAGTATGTGGAATCTCGGACTGGGGGAGCCCTACCCCGTCTCGGCCATGCACGGTCGCGGCTCGGGTGACCTGCTCGACGCCATCCTGGCCGCACTGCCAGAGGCTCCCCGCGAGCCGGAGGTGCAGGCGGCCGGTCCGCGCCGCGTCGCCATCGTCGGGAAGCCCAACGTGGGCAAGTCGTCGCTGCTCAACAAGCTGGCCGACCAGCAGCGCGTGGTCGTCTCGGACGTCTCCGGCACCACGGTCGACCCCGTCGACGAGATCGTCGAGGTGGGCGGCGTGGTGTACCGGCTCATCGACACCGCCGGCATCCGCAGGCGCGTGAAGGAGGCCAGCGGGCACGAGTACTACGCAAGCCTGCGCACGCAGGCCGCCATCGAGCGTGCCGAAGTGTGCATCATGGTGATCGACGCCTCCCAGCCGCTCACGGACCAGGATCTGAGGATCCTCAACTCCATCGAGGAGTCGGGGCGAGCCATGGTCATCGCGTTCAACAAGTGGGACCTCACCGACGAGGAGCGCCGGAAGTACCTCGACCGTGAAATCGAGCGCGACCTCACCGGGTGGCGCTGGGCCCCCACGGTCAACATCTCGGCGCTCACCGGCCGCAACGTGGACAAGCTGAGCAAGGCCATCGAGGCGGCCGCAGCGGGGTGGGAGACCCGGATCTCGACGGGGAAGCTCAACGCCTTCCTCGGCAGGCTCGCCGCTGCCCACCCGCACCCCGTGCGGGGCGGCAAGCAGCCGCGGATCCTCTTCGGTACGCAGGCGCACGCCTGCCCGCCCACCTTCGCGCTGTTCACCAGCGGCCTGATGGATGAGCCGTACAAGCGGTTCATCGAGCGTCGCCTTCGTGAGGACTTCGGCTTCGTCGGTTCGCCCGTGCACGTCGAGATCAGGGCGCGCGAGAAGCGCAAGGATCGCGCCTGAGCTGCCGTCGGCCCTTCCCGTCGGGGGTCGCGGTGTGGTTGGGTTGAGGTCTACTGAAGTGGACCCCACCCGGGGCCAACGATAGGAGACCCACCATGGCAACAGTCAGCACCGCACAGGCACACTGGGAAGGCAGCCTCTTCGAAGGCGCCGGACGCGTCGAGCTCGTCACCTCCGGCCTTGCGTCCTTCGATGTGGCCTGGGCCAAGCGGGCGGAGTCAGGGCCAGGTGCCACCAACCCCGAGGAACTGATCGCGGCGGCCCACGCCACATGCTTCTCCATGGCGCTGTCGAACATCCTGGCCAAGAACGACACCCCGCCCGCCTCCCTCGACACGAAGGCCGATGTGACATTCGTGCCGGGGACCGGCATCACCGAGAGCCACATCACTGTGGTGGGGCGGGTTCCCGGACTGACCGCGGACGAGTTCCTCGGATTCGCTCAGACGGCCAAGGCAGAGTGCCCTGTCTCCAAGGCCCTTGCCGGCGTTGAGATCACGATGGACGCCAGCTTCGAGGAGTGACCTCAGGTGACCTGATGCGGTCGGGCAGGCGTCGGCGTGACGGCTGCCCGACCGCCCGCTCAGAGGCCGGATGGGCCGATGTGCCAAGTCCGGGCAAAGTCGCTAAGCTATCCGAGTTGCCAGAAATGGCGACGGCGGGCTGTAGCGCAGCTTGGTAGCGCACTTGACTGGGGGTCAAGGGGTCGCAGGTTCAAATCCTGTCAGCCCGACGAGTGAAACACCTTGTCAACATGGTTTACATCTCTTAGCGATAAGGGTTGCATCCCCTGTGCATCCCTAACCTTCGTGGGACGCCGTCCCATGAGCGGACAGAGTTGCATCGAGGGCCGCGGGCATCCAGCAATCTTGAGGCTGGGGTCGCGCGCACTTGTGCGATCGACTTGTATCCCTTACTCGTTCGAGTCCAGTCCGGGGAGCCAGCGCGAAAGCCGCTTTGACTAGGTAAAACACCAGTCCGGGCGGCTTCTTCGTTTCCACCTGGACAACTATCGGGCAACTATGAAACGCGCTCTACGGTTGAGCGGGTATGCCGAGAGCGTTCCCGCTGCGTCCGGATGAACCTCGAAGGTCCGCTGTCAGCTGCAGCGCCCACGCCCACCGACCACGGCTGGGCAACTCCCCACTCGAGTGGCTTTCGGCGGTTGGGACCGGGCTAGGTTTCCAGCGCGAGGTCCGAGACTGCCTTCCAGCAGACCGTCGAGGTCCTTCGTCTGTCGGCTGCAGCACCGGCGAACGATCTCGGGGCACCCCAGCGGGCTTGGATATCAACTGGCCCACGCATTGGGCCCGTGGTCGGCTCTGATCTATCTCTCGTCGTCGAGAGTGTCGATCAACGGGCCCGGCCTCGACTCCTGCCATGGGGGTGGGAAGTACCGGTCATGCCGAGATGTGCGGAAGGGGTCGCCCTTCACGTTGTTTGACGATGGCGTCGTGGCTGGTGCGATGGCCGGGATGATGATTGCCCCGCCCGCGGATCCCCGTTGTCGTGGCGTACCGGCCGGGGTCTGGCCGATCCCCACGGGCGCAGCCGAGCCGAGCAACCCGGACAGGACACCTCCCCCTGCCGCAACGCAATATCGACATCCACAGGGTCATGGCTCACCGTGATCATCAGCGCGGCCTCTACGCGTCAGAGCGGCCCCGCGTGGATGGTGCAAAAAATGCACGCCGGGCCGCTCGCTCAAGTGTTCATCGGCAGCCTGACGCTGCCGACAACCCGAAACCAAATCCGGCCCGGCAAACGACCGTCGTCGCCGAGCGTGACACGATCATCTGCACCCTACGAGACGCGCAACAGGATGTCGCAACCGCCGTCGTGTGTCCGACAGTCGCAATTGTGGCGGTGTGCTGTGAGGATCATCCTCACTGATTGGGGGCTCATCACAGATGAGGGTGTAGGGCATGGTCGGCGCGTCGGGCCGGGTAGGGGTCGAGGTCTCCCGATGATGGAAGTTCTCACACTGCCCATCTGGAAGACCTCGACGTGTCTGATGCTACCCCTGAGGCGGGGTTCGCCTGCCCTGACCTGACCCGGTTCTGCCGGCTCGACGAGCTCGGCCTGGAGGTCACCGGCCAACTGCTGGAGCCGGGCCGTGCGGTGCTCGCCTGCCGGGTCGTGGAACCGGATCAGTGGTGCCGACGCTGCGACTGCGAGGGCCTCGCGCGTGACACCGTGATCCGGCCGTTGGCGCACGAGCCGTTCGGCTGGCGGCCGACCACGTTGCTGGTCACGATCCGTCGCTACC